>CAJUPC010000008.1 GCA_910588555.1 Candidatus Gastranaerophilales bacterium | reverse complement strand
CTTTAGCGGAGCTTTTAATCACTTTAGCAATCATTGGTGTGGTTGCAGCTGTTGTGTTGCCAAGTTTGATGACAAATGTTAATGACAAGGTTAACGCGGAAAAAATCAGAAGTACAAAATACAAATTTACTAAAGCTACGGACCACATGAAATCATTAGGATTAATTGGGCCTTATCCAAGTACGGACGCATTTGTTGACGAATTACAAAAGTATTTCAAGATTGCGAAAAGATGTGACGCTAATGATTTAAGAGCATGCTGGCCGTATGACACAGTAAAACTCCAAAACGATAAAGAATGGGATATTGTTTATACCAGAACCGGTAAACAATTGAAAATGAATGATGATGATACTCATGACTATTCCAGTGATAATGTTGGTATAATAACTGCTGACGGTACACCGATGATTTTAAGTTACAATAAGAAATGTGAAGCGTTAGACCCAATGAAAACGTATGGGTGGTCGACTTCTAACGGTAAACCTGAAACTAATGCTACGGCCGGTTGTGTGGCTGCTGTGTTTGAAATCAATGGTACATCCAGACCGAATACATTTAGAAAGGATGTTGTGGCGTTTAATGCAAACGGTTTAGGTTCATCCTGTACACTTGAAGTAAATGACAAGTGTTTTGGCGCAGCGTTTACTCCTACTCCAATGACCTATGCTGAATGTGCAGGAGAGAATGCGACATCTCCTGGAAACATAACAGAAGCAGGAAGCTATGCTAAATCATTAGGAATAAAAGTATGTTATGATGAAAATGACTATTGGGCAGGTGCTGTAAAACAATGCGGTGGAGTCGATAAAATGCCAACCAGGGCTGAATTAGGAAAGATAGCAAGCCGATTATACAAAGGTAACCCAACAATTGATACCAATTTTGCTGGTACTGGTATTGGCGGTCTCAAATACAACGGTAAAGCAAGCCAATATGGACTTCCTGAACCGATATTTTATATCTGGGCTGAGAAGGAGTTTGTCAACTATGACACCTTCCATACTGCCTCGGACTACCTGCAGTTCCATCCGGCGGGCGTAGGGAACAACGGCGGCATGTACCGCGATACCTCCAGTTGGTTTGGGTTGTGCATACAGAATTAAGCTTTTCGAAAGACCGAGTTATTTCTCGGTCTTTTTATTATTTTGTAAAACACATATCCTATTCCAATTTTAACATTTTTAAGTTATAATAATTCCTAAAGAGAGGTATTTAATGAATAAAAATCAATCTGCAGGAATGTACATCGTTTTAGCTATCGTTGTACTTCTTTTCGCGTCATCCGTATTTATGTCAGGTCCGGCTTCCAAAACCGAAGAAATTTCTTATTCCAACTTTTTGGAAAGACTTGATAAAGGCGAATTTAATAAAATTGAAAAGGCTGACGATTTCTTAATCGCAGTCCCCAAAAATCAACCCGAACAACCCGAAACAAAAACAATTACTCCAACGGCTAACAACCCGTTCGGAATTCCCGAAGCCAAAGCTCCAGCTTTGAGATATAAAGTTATAACTCCGACATTTGACCCTGATTTGATGAAAAAACTTGGCGCTTCAAATGCGGATATTAAAGTTACACGAGCAAGTGAATCTTCAAAAAATTTCGGAAACATTTTGAGTTATTTATTACTTCCGATTTTATTTCTAGTATTCCTTGCTGTTATGGCAAAAAGCATTCAAGCTGGCGGTTCGCAGGCAATGTCTTTCGGCAAAAGCAAAGCTAAAATGCTTCTTGACAGCAAAGTAAAAACAACTTTCAAAGATGTTGCAGGCATTGACGAAGAGAAAAAAGAACTTGAAGAAATCGTTGACTTTTTGAAAAACGGCGACAAATATATTAAACTTGGCGCAAGAATTCCCAAAGGCGTGCTTCTTGTAGGCCCCCCGGGTACCGGTAAAACCTTAATGGCAAAAGCTGTTGCAGGCGAAGCAGGCGTTCCGTTCTTTTCAATAAGCGGTTCCGATTTTGTTGAAATGTTTGTCGGTGTAGGTGCAAGCCGTGTAAGAGATTTGTTTGAACAGGCTAAAAAACATCAACCGTGTATTATATTTATTGATGAAATCGACGCGGTAGGACGTCAGCGCGGTGCAGGTATGGGCGGCGGACATGATGAACGCGAACAAACACTTAACCAGTTACTTGTTGAAATGGACGGGTTTGACGAAAATACAAATATAATCGTAATTGCGGCAACAAACAGACCTGACATTCTCGATAACGCGTTATTGCGTCCGGGTCGTTTTGACAGACAAATTTACATTAACGCACCTGATGTCAGAGGAAGAGAACAAATTTTAAAAGTTCATGCTAAAAATAAAAAACTTGATGAAGAAGTTGATTTGAAAACTCTTGCAAAACGCACCCCCGGGTTTACTGGCGCAGATTTGCAGAACTTGTTGAACGAAGCAGCACTTTTAGCGGCAAGAAATAACAAAGAAAAAATTTCAATGGACGATATTGACAACTCAATCGACAGAGTTATTGCAGGTATAGAAAAGAAAAGCAAAGTTATGACCGATGAAGATAAAGAATTAACTTCATATCACGAAGTCGGCCACGCGCTTCTTGCAAAACTTTTGAAAGACGCAGACGAACTCCATAAGGTTTCAATCATTCCGCGCGGATATGCACTCGGCGTAACATGGACAAAACCGAAAGATGAAAAAGTTCACACCAATAAAGCTAAACTTCTTGCACAAATTACCGTATCTCTCGGCGGACGTGCCGCAGAAGAAATTGTTTACGGCAAAGACAGAGTTTCTACAGGCGCATCGCAAGACTTAATCAACGTAACAAATACAGCAAGAAAAATGGTTACTGCATGGGGTATGTCTGAAAAACTCGGTAATATGGCTTACGGAAAAAATCAGGAAAATGTCTTTATGGGAAGAGATTTCGGTCACCAGAGAGACTATTCCGAACAGGTAGCATTTGAAATCGACGAAGAAATGAAACGAATTGTTGATGAAAAATACGAAGAAGCTAAAAAACTGCTTAACGAAAACAGAGATATGCTCGAAGCAATTTCAAAAGAACTTCTTGACAAAGAAACTATCGAAGACAAAGAATTTGAAGAAATAATGAGCAGAGTGGAAAGTGAAAGACAAAGCTAAATATATTCTTGAAGTTTCTGTTACGGAAGCTGAAAAAAATCCGGACTGTGATATTATCGGTCTGAAAATAGAAAAAAATGAGGTAGAGGCTTTAAAAAAGCTTCTTCCTCTTATTAATAAACCTTTGATGATACGTGCTGATACCGATGTTTTACTTGAGGTTATGAAAATTTTAGACAGAGAATGCATAATCGGCATTGCTGACGAAAATAACTACAAAGCACTTGTACCACCTGTAATTGAAGGTGGACACACACTTATCATCCGTACACCGATTGACATTAATCTTGCAAAAGAAATGAATATTTTAACCTCAGATATGGGCTTGCCATTGGACAAAATCCTTATTGATACTGATATAGGCGGTATCGGATACGGTTTTGAATACGGCTACAGCATTATGGAAAAAATTAAACACGAGGATGACAAATATCTGAATATGCCGATAATTTCTTTTGCAGCAGAAGAAACAGCAAAAACAAAAGAAGCAAAAGATGAAAATATGTCGCTTTTCCTTGAGATTACGTCGGCATCGGCTGTGAAAGCGGCAGGCGCTGATTATGTTGTTTTAACTAAACCGGAAGCAGTCAAAACTATGAGGGGGCTTGAATGAGCGAACTTTCAGGACTTCAAATATTCAAATATCTTCCAGCAGCAAAAAAAGCCGAACACACAAACTGCAAAGAATGCGGATGCCCGACATGTATGGCTTTCGCCTTGAAACTGGCAAAACATCAAATTGAATGCGAAAAATGCCCGTACATGCCTGCTGATTTAAAAGAAATTGTTGTTCAAAACGCAAAACAGCCGCAAAAAACAATTGAGATAAACGGGGTTAAAATCGGCGGCGAAAATGTTTTGTATCGTCACGAAAAAACATTTAACAACCGAACTGCAATTGCTGTTGTGGTTGATATGCAAGAGCCCGATTGGGAAAAGAAGTTAGAAAAAATTAAAAACTTTGAAATCAAACGCGTTAATGAAATTTTAAAAGTTGATTTGATAATTGTAAAAAACGGCAATATTGATGGTGCACTCACATTTGATGATTTCATAAAATTACCATTGAAAGAAATTGTTGATGAAGATTTTTCAAAAACAGCAGAAGAACTTATCGAAACACGCACAAAAGCCGTACTGGAAAAGGATGAAAAATATTGCGACCCTGTTTATGTTTATTTCAAACACACGGATGATTTGAACACACTTTGTGCCAAAGCTTCTTATTACATCTGTAAATATGCAAATATGCTTGTGTTTGAAGACTTTGACGAATATTTGTTCTCGGCTTTGATGACTTTACGTCAAAACATTTTCACAGACCCGCAAAAACCTTTACAGGTGGAAGCAAAAATCTACGAGTTTAACAATCCTGATGAAAACTCACTGATATTTTTAACAACGAATTTTGCGCTAACGTTTTTTGCCGTTGCAAACGAGCTCGAAAGTCTTCCAGTTCCGTCATATCTTGTAGTTACCCCTGCTGAAGGAATGAGTGTTCTGACCGCATGGTCAGCAGAAAAATTTACGGCAAAAGTTGCAGCAAATACATTGAAAAAGTTCGATTTTGCAAACAAAGTTAAGAACCGAAAAATAATAATCCCCGGGCTTCTTGCGCACATGAAAGAGGAATTGGAAGAAGAAATAAAAGATTTTGAAATAGTAGTTGGCACAGTCGAAGCCTTTGCCATAAGCGAATTTGTACAAAAAATGAAATAATTATATTATTCTTGAATACGACAAGAAATAATCAGTTACGATATTCACAAGCATAGGCAAAATCCACACCATTATTGCCGCACCAAGTACAGGTTTGAACAAGAAACTTAATTGGAAAACATTTACCTGAGGAGCAGTTTTTGAAATGACACCAAGAATAATATCCTGCCCCAATGTTGCAAGAAGTATCGGAGATGCAATCTGCAATCCCATATACAAAACATTTGATGACATATCAATCAAATAATCCAAGTTTATAAGCTGGCTCAAAGGAACTATTGTTCCGTCAAGAGGAAATATTTCAAAACTGTGTATTAAAGCGTTTAAAAGCCAATATACACCGCCTAATTGGATAAAAATTATTAACCCCAAAAACTGAAAACATTTGCCGACAATTGATACCTGAGAAGATGTTGTCGGGTCCAAAACCATGGCTGATGAAAGACCCATTTGCATGTTCACCATATCGCCGCCTGCGTCAACCGCAAGCAAAATTAACTGCGCAACATAGCCAATCATTGCTCCGACAACTATATTTAATAAAATCGACAACATAAAAGAGTCTTTGATTATCGTAACATCAGGTTTAACCGTACATGTCAAAATCACGCTCAAAATTAATATAAGCGCAATTTTTACCATGCCGGGCATTTCTTTTCTGTTAAAAACAGGCGCAAGTCGGATAAAACCGAGAAGTCTTGCGAATATAAAAATTCCTGCCGCAAGATATGCGTTAAGCATTGGAAACATTTTCATAAGTTCGTTTATAATATTTTCCAATTTTATCTCCCGAGAATTTTATTCGTTTCTACAAAATCAGGTTTAGGCATAGGAGTCTGGGGACTCGGAATATATCTCATTTTCTGCTGGTTATCAATAAACGGAACTTTACCGGGGTTTTTCATAATCTCATTTATTGTCGGCTGATTTTTAAATCTGTCACTCATTTCTTTTTCAAAAGGAGAAGTGTATTTGTAATAATCAGCAGGCAAAACATAAGAATCGTTCTTTGAAACAAGGTTAAACGCTAAAGACATACCGTCAATTACAAATCCTTTAAGCAAGTTAATAAACCCTATACCGCCCGCAACAATAACAAGAAATACACCCAGAATTTTAGGTGCCGCTGCAATTGTTTGTTCTTGAACCTGAGTTACAGCCTGCAAAATACCGACAACAAGACCAATACCCGCCGCAACCAGTACACAGGGCATAGATATCGAAAGCATTAATAAAAATCCTTTTGCTAAATATTCAATTAAAACTTCCATTTTTTTATCCTTTCTGCCAACATTGGTCAGTTGTTTTTATCCTTTTTCTAATTATAACTTGTAACAAGCCCCTGTACTATCAGCGCCCATCCGTCTACCGCAATGAATATCAGCAGTTTAAACGGCAATGAAATAATTGTCGGTGACAACATGAACATACCCAGTGCAAGCAATATGTTTGCAACAACAAGGTCAAGAACAATGAATGGTATAAATATAATAAATCCGATTTCAAATGCAGTTTTCAATTCGCTTATAATAAATGCCGGTGCTGCCTGCCATATAGTAATTTCATCCGGGCTTTGCGGCGCTTCACCTTTTGACATCTCGACAAAAAACGCTAAATCGCTTTCTCTGGTTTGTTTAAGCATAAATTCTTTCAAAGGTTTTGACCCCTCATTAACCGCCTCAATTATATTCTGATTTTTTTGGTAAGGTACAGAGCCGAGTTCGTACATTTTTTGGAAAGTCGAACCCATTGTAAAAAACGTCAAAATCATTGCAAGTCCGATGATTACAATTGAAGGCGGAACCTGTTGTGTACCCATTGCGGTTTTAAGCATTGAAAACACAATGACAAATCTCAAAAAACTCGTCATACAGCAAAATACAAGCGGCAACAGTGAAAACAAAGTCATCACTATCAACATTTGTAATACCGGATTTATATCTTTTAATACGTCCATATTTTTACTTTCTTTTTATAAACTATTCGCTATATTTTTGAATACTTTTTTTGATTTTGTCTGTTGTGGAAGAACGGAGATATTCGGCAATTCTTCAACGCTTGATGATATTGTATCTTCTTCGCCCAGTTTTGAGATTAAAGAAGTTCTTTCAGCATCCGATGCAACCAAAAACCTCTCTTTACCCGCTCTTACAACATATAAATTTTTACGCGGCGCAAGGCTTATACAATCTTCCACATTCAAAAACTTTGATTTTGATACGTTTGTGTAAGAGAACTTTTTGTACACAAAAACGGCAAGAAAAATAATTCCTACCATTGCAGTTGTGTAAACTATGAAATTTGCAAAATATCCTCCCATAAGTCCTCCTGTTAAATATCCTCATCTTCAAGTTCAAAATCGCTGTAGTCAAACTCTTCTTCTTCATCAACACCGCCGTCTGTTTGAGGGATTTCACCCTGAGGCATATCTTGCGGTATCGGACCTTGAGAATACTCTTGCTGATACTCACCGCCCTCTGCTTCTTGGACAATTTGCTCTTGCGGAGCTTTTACAGTAAGTACCTCATCAACTTTCACGCCGTATCTGTCATTGACAATAACGAGTTCACCGCGCGCAATAGGTTTGTCCTCAACACTCAGCGTAATTTTATTATCGTATAACGAAGTTAAGTCAACGACCAACCCGTCCTCAATTTTTTTCAAATCTCCGAGTGAAATCTTTACAGTGTCAAATTGAGCTGTCATCTCAACTTCAATACTGTCCCAAAGATTTTTGTTATCAGCCATATCTTCTTCTCCTTCATCACTTTCAAACGGTACGGTAATTCCAAGATTAGGATTAAGATTAATTGTTTGTTCGTAATCTCTGAATTTCAATACCATATTTCTTATATTACTGTTGTCAAATACAACAATATCGTCTACATCTATATTTTTTATATCAACAAGCTTAAATCTTGTAGACCCCATACGTACACTTACATCAATTAAGCTTGAAGCAAAGTCTGTATTTTGGAACTTTTCACCCGAAGATACTACAATATCAGGATTTAATAGTACATCGGGCAAAGTAATAATAAACTTGCCAAATTCATTTGTGTCAACATCTTTCATCAAAAAAGTCAGATGCACAACATCAAAATTTGTACGTTTTAATGTAGGGGGTGCGGGAGACAAAAACTGTTCTACAGCATTGAAAAGAAAATCGTTGAACGCTGTAATGATTTTTGCCTCCAAATCCGTTAATTTGTTCAAATTAAATCTTGAAGCAGGTTTTCCGAGAGCTCTGTCAAGAATTATTGAAATCGCTTTCTGTGATGACCTGAAAAACATATCATGATTTTTGTCTATACGAATTTTAGTAACAAAATAAGCATCTTTGTCCATTAATGTATTAACATTTTTGCTTATTCCCTCAAGTATAAACTTCAATCCGGGTAAGAAAAATTCATCACACGCACTTTGAACCACAGGCGGATAAGAACGTGCAAACCAGCTGTACTGGGCATACAGCAATTTATTATTATCTTCTATTGTATTAATCTCTGTGGTTGTCATATCCTATCCCTGATAATAATCCCCATAAATACAATATATGATTTTACACATGCACACATCAATCATTTAATGGATATTTTAAGAAAATCAAGTCCGTTTATAGTAAAATTTAAAAATGGTTAAAAATGTTTATATCCACATACCGTTTTGCAAATCAAAATGCCGTTATTGCTCATTTGTTTCTTTCACAAAAACAGATTTAAAAACAGCATATCTTGAAGCACTTAATGAAGAAATTAAAAACGATTATAAAAATGAAAAACTAAATACACTTTACATAGGCGGCGGAACCCCATCATTATTAAGTCCAGCCGAAATAAAAGACTTGATTGATTTATTTAATTTCGATGAAAAAACGGAAATTACAACAGAACTTAATCCCGAAACAATTACTCAAGAGTATTTAAAAGATTTAAGGCAAACAGGTATAAACAGACTTAGTTTTGGCTGTCAAACTTTTAATGACAACATTTTACAAATTATCGGACGCAGACACAATTCAAAAGATGTTGAAAATGTCGTAAAATTTGCCCAAAATGCAGGATTTGAAAATATAAGCTTAGATTTTATCTACGGACTTCCTACCCAAACAATTCAAGGTTTTGAAAATGATTTAAAACATGCCGTTTCTCTTGGAATTCAGCACATTTCACTGTATGGTTTAAAAATCGACGAGGGCAGTTATTTTTACAACCATAAACCTGAAAATCTTCCCGATGACGATATTCAGGCAGATATGTATCTGAAAGCAATTGAAACTTTAAAGGATTTTGAGCATTATGAAATAAGCAACTTTTCAAAAATAGGCTATAATTCACGTCACAATCTAAATTATTGGGACAATAACACATATTACGGGTTTGGCTGCGCGGCACACGGCTGCATTAATGGAACAAGATATTCCAACACCTCAAACCTGAAAGATTATATCAAAACCCCGACATCTGTAAAAACCTGCCATAATCTGTCTTTTCAAGAGAAATTAGAGGAAGAAATTTTTCTTGGTTTTCGCAAAATGTCAGGTATAAATGTTGAAAATATAAATAAAAAATTTAATATAAATTTCGCCGAAAAGTACGCCCCGACGCTTGAAAAGTATGTTTTATATAAGTATCTTAAAGAAACTAATACAGGATTTGCACTAACTACAGAGGGAATATTAGTTAGTAATGTAATTCTATCAGAATTTTTGGAATAAAAAAAGTCCCTTTTAAAGGGACTTTTTTTATATTTAATAATTTTATTAAGCTTTTGCAGCTGTTTCTGCTGTCTGCTCTGCTTTTTTAGAGAACAAACCTGTAATTTTGTTCCAGCATTTTTCAGCAGCTTCACCGATTGAAAAACCAAAGTTTTTAACTTTATCCATGAATTTTTCAGCACCTTCAACTTTTGCAAGTTTACCGCTTTTAACAGCATAGCCCAAACCGCCAAAACCGGCAAGTGCAAGTATTGCAAGTGTTGCTAGTGTTACAGGAGCTTTGCTTTTTTTCTTTTCGGTTACAAATTCATCAGGTGCAGCTTCCATTTTAGCAGAAGGTGAAGCGAATTGTCCCGGTGAATTGATTAAGTCTTGATTGCTTTTAAAACTGATATTGGATACTGAATTGATCATGGATGACCTCCTTTAATATTACACACTTGAATTACCATGTTTAAAACGACTAATGAATATATTTTGACGAAAATAAGAAGTTTTTTCAACATTATTTACAAAAATTTACAATAAATTTGGAATATTTTTTTATTCAGTGTCATCTTATTAATCAGAGAGGGAGAGAATAGCATGGAAGTAATAATTATTGACGAAAGAGAAAAATACAACGCAAGCGCATCTGCTAACGCATTTGCTGACAAAAAGACAATAAACAGAGTTTATGTAAATACTTTAGGCTCAGAAATCGTTTTAAAATATCTGGCAGCAGAAAATATCGATATATCAGGAATTTATAACATTCATTCAATCAAAAAAGTTCTTGAGGAAATTGATATAGCAGATATTATGCTCCCGAATATTCATATTGATGTCAGAACAGTATATGATGAAAACGAAATTTTTATACCAAAATCTCATTTTGAATATAATATTACTCCCGATATTTATGTTGTAATTAAACCTGCAAAAGATTATTCAAAAGCAGAAATTTTAGGTTTCTTTGAACCTAAATTAATCAATAAAAACAACGCTAATAAAGATTACTATTTTATTGAAAAAGAAAAACTTAACGCGGCAGAAGATTTTGTACAGTTTATCAGAAATTTCAACGGAAACACAAGACACAGTCTTTCAGAAAATGAAATGAACGATTGTGAAAGTATTATGATGTCTTTTACAGACAATGATATTTCAACAGGTGATAAAAAACATCTGCTTGAAAAACTTGTAAAAAGTAATGATTTAAGAAACAAATTCATCGAATTCGAGAACTTTGAAACACTTTCATACAATGCAATGGCAGATACTTCTATTATTAAAAAAGAAATTGAAGAAACAAGCTTAGAGGAACCGAATGAAACTTTTGAAACAGAAGACAGCATAAATTTAAATCTGCTTGACAATATTGAAAATTTAGGCGAAGTTTTAACAGCAGGAGCAGAAGCAATTATTGGAGCTGAAAATATTGTTGACAATGCAATTTTAGACGCGGCCGAAAATATTGCTTTGGACACTGTTGAGACAATCTGTGAAAACTTTGAAAATGAAGATAAGCCCGAAGAAGAAATTTGTGAGCCTGCTTCTTTTGACGAGCTTCCTGAAATTGAAAATATTATTGATAATGAAAATATACAAGAAATTATATCTGATATTACAGAAGAAATTGTAGAAGAAACTCCTGAACTTGACGAGCCTGAAATGGTTTTGGCTGAACTTCCCACACAAGAAGATGATGATGAAAAACACAATACTTTCGGAAACAATTTAATTGAAAATTTGCAGGCAGAAGAGCACGAAAACATTTTAATAGAAAATTTAGATATTGTTGACACCCAAGAAGATATTCACGAGGAAATTTCTCTTGAGTCTTTACCTGAACTTGAAGCATTGGAACCGATGGAAAGTTTAGAACAAGAAGAGGATAACGAAGAAATTTGCACAGAAGAATTGCCTGCAATTGAAAATACAGTTGAAGAAGAAGAAATTCCTGAACAACCATTAGAAGAAGATGAAATTGAAACTTTACCTGAATTGGATGAAATTGAAGGTTTGCCTGACATCGAAAATATATTTGAAAATACTGAAAATATCCATGAAGAAGCTCCAATGGAAATTCTTCCCGAACTTCCTTTACCTGAACATATTGATGAAGAAACAGATGAAATGCAAGAAAATTCAGATGTCGAAAATCTTAACGAAGAAGAGCCTGTAGAAGAGCTTCCGATAATAGAAAACTTAACTTATGAAGAAGAACAACCAGAAACTATTGAAGAAACCGTACAAGCTGATGAAAACATTGTGACAGAAGATTTATCTCAAGAAGAAATTCCGACAGAAAATGAAGATTTGTTCTCATCTATTGATGATATTCTTCCTGATGTTATCGAAACTCTTCCCGAGCCTGCTGAAAATATTGAGGATATCCCCGATATTTCGTCATTAACATCCGAAATTATACCTGAAGATAATGTTGAAATTGAAGAAGAAGCCATGCCGGAAGAACAGCAACCATCTAGTAATGACACCTTTGATATACCTAATACATTACTTGATGACAATTCCGAGCTTGAAGTATTATACTCTGAAAATGAACAGGATATAAAAACAGAAATTCCGCAAGAACAGCCCATCCCCGGCGCTGCATTTTTACAGAAAAAACAATTATTAAACAAAAAATATCTTATAACAGCGGCAGTAATCGGAATTTTAGCACTTTCATCACTTGCGTTTATTAAAAACAAAAACAATGAGATTGCAGAAATTCCCGAAATACCTCAAACTGCACCGTCTGAGACATTAGACGAAAATATTCTTGAAGTCAATACTCCTGAACTTAAAGAAGAAGTTAAAGAGGTTAAAAAGGTAGAAGAAATTAAAAAACCTGCGCCGCAGGAAATGAAAAATAATATTCCAAGCAACAAAACACCTCAGGCGTACGTATCTGTAAGTAAACTTGTATGGGACGTTCCCGATAGTCTTTCTTACAGCAAAAACATACAAAATTATTTGAGAACTGCAGGAAAAAGTATAAAATTGTCACTTTCTGCCGATTTGCTGCTTGCAACAGAGTATGCATATACAAATCAAGTTAAAGTAAGCCTGAAACTCAGCAAAGACGGCAATGTTCAGGACGCGCAAATTGTATCCGGCAGCGGCTCGGCTCAAATTGATAAAATTGTGTTACAATCTGTTAAAGATACGTTAAACGTCGTAAAACCGCCTGTCAACGAGGTTAGAACCCCTGATTTCAATTTGAACCTTATCATATACTTTTAATTATGGTATAATGTTGACAAAGGAAAAACTTTATCGTGGAATTGGCACAAGATAAAATAAATTTAATAGAGAGAATAATAAAAACAGACAGAAAATTTCAGAATAATGAAGATTTGTATGATGACTTTTTAAATGAAACATGCAAACGCTCGTTGTCGATTGTCAAAACAATAACTTCCGACGACACATTGGAAGCTTATTTGAAAAAAATTGCAACTACTTCTATCATTAATGTTTTGAAAAATGAAGGCAGATTGAGAAGAACCAGAAGCGGTTATATGTCGTCAAATGAAGTTCCGCTTGAAACTCAAGCGTCTTCTCTGACTGATTATTCGTCTGTTAAAATTGTTTATGAACCCGTTGATGTCCAGGATACACCCGAAGATTTTGCAGTGAAAAAAGAAATTTTGCAGAACATCATCGACGCAGTAAATGAAATTGACGAAAGCAATCCCGATAAAAATTATTATAAACTTTATAATCTTAGATATGAAAATGGTTTAACTCAAAAAGAAATAGCTTCGGAATTAAATTTATCACAGTCGGAAGTATCAAAAAGATTATTCAAGTTAATGGAAAAAGTAAAACAAGCGTTAAATTAGGTATTTAACAATGAAATGTCCGATATGCAAAAAAAAAGTTCCTGACGACACGCTTAAATGTCCCCATTGCAACGCTCGTACGGGATTTACCTGTAAACATTGCGGAACTGTAAATTCAATTTTCAACTTTACATGCACAAATTGCGGTAAAGAGATTTTGAAACGCTGTTCCAATTGCAACAGTGTAAATTTTCCCGACTCGCAAAAATGTAGAAAATGCGGGTTTGTATTTGAGCAGACAATTCAAGAAGAAGAAATTCCGTTTTACCGGCCAAATCTTGTGTCGCAAAAAAGTGCCAAAAATATTCTTGTAAGAGGGATTTTATCAAAAGACAAACAAATATTTTCTCTCAGCGGGGGCAAAGGAACCGGTAAAAGTCTTGTTTTAAAAACAACAATACATGAATTGAAAAGTTTTACATGGCTTTACGGCAAATGTACCCCCATAACACAATTGACACCTGCAGGACTTATTCAGGATATTCTGCTCAATATTTTTAACCTGCCTAATTTCTGTCCTAATAACAATCAGATTAAAAAAGATTTAACAGATTTCTTTAAAAATGAATTCTCAGAACTTAACAACAATGAGGTTTTAGAACTTATTAATCTTTTATATCCTGAAAAAGAAAGCATATTTGAAGAAATTACAACAAACAAACACAAAACTTTTGAACTTTTAAATAAAATTTTCAATATTATTACAGCTGACAGAAAGTTCGTATTTGTTATTGACAATTTTGATTTTATTGACGGTTTTTCTTACGAATTTTTTAACCGTTATATCAAGACTGTTTGGGACAGTTTTAAGCTTCTTTTAATCTATAATGAGCCAAAACCTGCAAAAGGATATTTTTATTTTCCCGAAAAAAATAACGAAAATGTTTATCTTGATATTGGAATTGCGCCTCTGGAATTCAAACAAATTTATCCTCTGGTTGAACAGAAAAAGAAGGTTGAAGGATTTCCGAAATTTAGCACGAAAAAACTTCAAGAATTATACGAAGTTGCAAAAGGCAACCCGTCTTATATAAACCAGGCATTGAATTTGGCATTTGACTGCCAGCTTTGCGGCAAACAGTTTGAACTGAACACTAGTTTTGCGGGACTTTTGGAATACAGACTTTCAATTCTTTCAAAACTTAACCCGGAAGCTTATGAAATTCTTCTGTCAGCCGCAATTATCGGCGACAAGATAAATATTAATGTTTTACGAGAAATTTTCGGTATGGAAAACAAACCGTTTATGGAAATAATGATTTACCTGAAAAAATCCGGTTATATCAATTCTATAAACGAATTGTACTGTGAATTCAATTCACTTGAACTTTGGGAAACAATTCTTCAGTTATCCAAAAATACGGACGAATACGAAGCCGTTAATCAAAAAATATTTGAATATTTGAAAGGTTTTATACCTAATTCTAACGCAATTTTTGGAATTATTGCTCAAAATATTAAACAGCCTGAACTTGCACTCAATATTTGGACAAAAAACACACGTCTTGCCTCATTTATAGGCGACATAAACCTTTATGCAATTTCGCAAAAACAATCGCTAGCTTTGATTAACGAATTTGATGAAACCGATACTCTAAAAATTCGTTACAATATATCCGAAAGATTAGGCAAACTTCTGGCTAATTCAAATCCTACAGAAGCTATGGAATATCTTCCCGACGCAATTTCCAATGCGCAGGCTGTAGGTGACAGCCTGAAAGAGATTGAATTACTTTCATATATGGCTTCTTGCTGCCGCAAAACAGGAAAATATTTTGGCGAAGTCGAATGTGTTGATTCCGTGCTTGAAAAAGTTAAGCCCGATAACAAACTTGATACTGCGTTATTGAAAACAACAAAATTGAACGCACTGTTAAATATCGGCAACTGCGGACAAATAATAAACATGATTGATAATGAAATCATGCCTGTGCTTGATGAGTATTTGAGCAAAAAACATAAAGACCATAACATCGGATTTATTTACGAAACGTGGTTAAAAACTTATCTAATTCTTGCCAATGCACTTGTTCTTCAAGGCAATGACAGGTCTTTTGAAATTTTAACAATTCTGTTTGAAATTATTGAACGAAATCAAATTCAGGATGAATTATTTATCTGTAAATGCAAACTTACTCTGGCGTTTGCAAATTCCATGAAAGGAAATTTCAAAACATCCGAACAGTTACTTGATGAAACTTTGAACCTTTACCGCGAAAATATTATGGATAACGAAACCATTATAAAATGGAATTTCATCAACATAATTAATAATTTCTTCAAGAAAAAATATAACGGTCTGCAGGAAGATTTATTCCAGATTGTAACTTTTGCAAACAATAACGGCGACAATTTTACAAAAAACATCTTAAAAACTCTGCTTGGAAAAATTTTCAAAGATAACGAGAACTGCAAACAAGCAATCGATATTTATAATGACCAGATTGCATATTTTGCAAAAGAGAAAATGGCACTCGGTGCATTGCTTACATGGGTATTAATTGCTGATGCCACACTTATAACAGACGGAGCACAAAATGCACTTGAAATTGCCGAACAAGCACTTGAGGTCGCTAAAAACCCCAAAATTGACAACTACTTCTTTGCTGTGTTGTTAAAAATGGTAATTGCAAAATGTTATATCACTTTGTCTGACTTTGAGTCTGCAAAAATGAATATTGAAACTGCGATTATGACAGCTAAAAAATTCAATATGAAAGACATTCTTTCAAGACTCTACATCCTTTACGGCAAATATTTCCAAGAACTCGGACTTGTAAAATCTCCAATGCAAATGGAATATTTAACAGGAGCTGAAAAAATGTATGAACAGGCAAGTGTTTTAATCCACGAAACCCGTAACAAATCTGTTTATTCAGAACTTCATAAAGCAAGAAAATCTTTGCAGACTTTCTACTGCATAAACAACATAAAACCCGAATAAATTTACAAGTTTTCGGTTATAATACCGCCCGAACCGCGGTCAATTTCACGTTTAAAGGGTTTATTATTTTTATCATACCAGGTTTTAACAGTACCTTGATGAACTATTTTTTCTAAAAGTTCGCCTTTTTCATCATAGTGAATTTCGACTTTTGAATTTCCGGGAGTTACTGTCGAAATTTCTTGTGATTTAGCACCATTGTCATGATATTTAAATTCGATTTCAGTCTTTTTTACAAGCTTATTATGTTCGTTATAAAGAGAATTAACCTCACAAACAACTCTTCCGTCTTGATCGTAGCTGTGACCTATTTCGTAATTAGCTTTTCGGGCATAATCAAAAAATAATTTATCATCTTTTGTGTAACTTCTTGAAATCAAAAGCCCGTTTGGAGAAATTTCGTAAACGACTTTGCCGTTCTCGGAAACCTGCTCAACAACTTTAGTTCCATCAGGTTTTATATATGAAGGAGCCATAGGGTCAGGCTCAACTTTTTTAGGTGCAAGCCCGAAAGACTGCAAGAAGTTTTTAAAATTTTCCATAATATAACAATAATACATCAGATAACTTATATCATCATACATTTAAATTATGTTATAATTGAGTTATGAAGAAATTGCTTTTGTTACTTTTAATATTTTCGGGTTTAACAGTATCTGCAAGTGAGATTACGGAAGATTATCTTGATATTGCTTCAAATTATTGTGTTTACGGAAATTATAACGAAGCATTAAATTATTTGAACAAAATTTTAGAACTTGAACCGCAAAATTCGCAAGCAAAATATTTGCAAAATACTTTACTGCAAATAAAAAAATCTGACGTTAACAGCAGCAAAACAGTTATTAAAACTGACTATACACAATCTGAACTTTCACGCGCACAAGCGTTTATTTCACAGAAAAATTACGATAATGCGATAAGTATTTTAAACGAATATATTGCAAAACATCCAAACTCAGATATTGCTTATGCATTACGTGCAGAAGTTTATATGCACATAAACAATCTTCAAGCCGCACAAAATGATATAAAAAAAGCACTTTCTATCGAAGAAAGTATACCGTATCTTTTGACAGAAGCCAAAATTTTATACCACATCGGCAAACATGAAGACGCAAAAATAAAATTAAAAATGCTTGTCAGAAACATCCAAACATCAGATGTATACAAATATATCGGTTTATGTGACTATGCAGAGAAAAATTACTCATCTGCATTGTTAAATATCGATAAAGCAATCATACTCTCTGATGATGATAAAAGTTTGAATTCAATTTATAATGAAGTTAAGAACATGTTGGAACAAAATGGCTAACAAAAGAAAAAAGAAAAAGGAAACAATAATGACCACATTTAAAAACTGGTCTGTATCAATATTGCTTGCAGGTGCCATGTTATGGGGGCTGCAAGGTTACTCAAGTTCATCAAGCCTGAAATTTGCACAGGTAAGTGATGTTCATTATTATACAGGTCAAAATAATACAACATTCAAAATGATTGCAGAATCTCCAAAACTTCTTGATGACGCAATCGAACAGATTAATGGTGAACCAAACGTATCATTTGTAATGTTTACGGGTGACTTAATTGATAAATCTTTTGAAAAAGAATTAAGTGCATTTTTACCGCATACTCAAAATCTTAATGTACCCTGGTATTTTTCATTCGGAAACCACGACACAATGATTGGCGGATATTTGACACCGCGCGTTTACATGGATATGGTGAACAAATACAATACAAACTATAAATTTGAAAAATCATATTATTCATTTGTGCCCCAAAAAGGTTACAAGGCAATAGTTCTGGATACAATAATCCGCGACAGGCTCACATCCAACGGCAGACTGGGTGAAGAACAGCTTAACTGGCTTGATAACGAGTTAAAAAATTCAAAAAAAGATACTGTTTTAATATTCATGCATATTCCCGTACTTGAACCATACAACAGCCCCAACCACAGATTGCTGGATGCTGACAAAATGGAAGAAATCATTAATAAATATAAAAATCCTATAGCAGTATTTCAAGGCCACTACCACGGAGCAAAAATTACTCAAAAGGAAAATATCCTTTACGTAAGCTGTCCCGCACTTGTGTCTTATCCAAATGCTTTCAGGATGATTACGGTTACAAATCACAAAAACAAAGTTGTATTCCATATAGAAAATAAAGAAACAGGACTTAAAAATGTCCAAAAACTTGCAAAAATGCTTGTATTCGGCTCAACAATCTACACAGGCGAAGAAAAAGACCAAAATACAACAATAACAATCAAGAAGTGAAAGGATAAAAAATGGGCGAATTTAAAGTAAAATTCAGAGGCGTACGCGGAAGCTATCCCATAGCTGACAAGGATTTTTTACAATACGGCGGAAATACATCATGCGTTGAAATAAATGTCAACGGACATTTGATAATCCTTGACGCGGGAACAGGTTTAATCGGAATAGGAAACGAACTTATGGGAAAATATATTTCTTCCGGAGTTAATCCTGCCGACAGAGCCCCTATTAACGCTACGGTTTTGATTTCTCATATTCACCAAGACCACCTGCAAGGTTTTACTTTTTTCCGTCCGCTACATATCCCGTCATCTGTTGTAAATGTTTTCGGAAACGTAAATTACAACGAAAGTTTATCCGATGAACTTGCACAACTTCTTTTCGGCAAATCTTTTCCGCTAGATTTGGGCGATATCGCAGGGAATTTGAACATAAGAGACTTAAACGAAACAGAAGGAATAATTCTCCGCCACGGAGAAGCTCCGATTATAAAACGTATTGAAACAGAAGATGATGCTAAAGTTGAAAATGATGATGTTTTAATCACATGTTATCGTTCTTACGCTCATCCGCAAGAAGGCGTTCTTGTTTATAAAATCTCTTACAAAGACAAAGTTCTTGTATATGCAACCGATAAAGAAAGTTACACAGGCGGCGACAAAAAACTTGCAAATTTTGCCCGCAACTGCAATCTTTTAATCCATGACGCACAATATACAACAGAAGATTATATGGATACATTCGCACCAAAACAAGGATATGGACACTCTACATTTGACATGGCAGTGGAATGCAAACATCAGGCAAATGCAGAAAAACTCGTATTCTTCCATTATGACCCGGGCTATGATGACAATAAGTTAAACGCCATAAAAGAACATTATAAAAACGACGAAAGCATAATTCTTGCATACGAAGGGTTGGAAATAGATTTAATTTGAGAAAACTTGCATTAATATCATTAATATTTTTAAGTCTTCTAACCTCAGGCTACAGAAAACCTGAGGTTTACACCATTGACGCGACAAAAAACGCTTATTTTCATAATAACTTGGGACTTCGATATATGAATGAGCGCTGCTATTATGCAGCTATTCAGGAATTTAAAATCGCAATAAGCCTAAATCCCAACACACAGGCAACCGCTGTTTATTACAACAATATCGCTGACGCCTATATGGAAATCGGCTACCCCAATATGGCACAGCAGCCTTATGAAGACGCCATAAAACAATACAGTTTAAATCTTCAATACTATCAGGATTTAGTAAAATGTTATAAGGCACTGAATATTATTCCCGCAAAAATTTCCGAATACTCGGGCGGAGAAAACCCTTTAAACAAAGTTATGCTCGGACTCTTGTATATTGAAAGCGGAGATTTAAAACGCGGAATAATTATCCTTGATGAATTCACAATGTCCGAACCCGATTTGCTTATAACACATGCCGTCAAACAATACGTCAAGCAGACAGTGAAAATTTTAAATAATCTATAGAATTTGACCATAGTTAAATTTAATGATTTAATAGGTTTATGAATTACATATTCTATTTGTTAATTACGATTTCAATAATAGCGGGAGCAATAAACGGAAAACTTCCTGATGTCGTGAATTCAATACTTACAGGCGCAGAATTGTCCGTTAAAGTTGCATTTTCACTTATCGGAATTATGGCGTTTTGGCTCGGTATGATGAAGATTGCAGAAAAATGCGGTCTTATCGCTATTATTGCAAAAATAATCAAACCCATAACAAAAAGATTATTTAACGAAATTCCCGAAGACTCACCCGCAATCGGCGATATCGCTATGAGTTTTTCTGCAAACGCATTCGGACTTACTAATGCTGCAACTCCAATCGGAATTAAGGCAATGGAAGAAATGCAAAAACAAAATAAAGACAAAACATCTGCCTCAAATGCGATGTGTATGTTTCTGGCAATGAATACGGCAGGATTTCAATTAATTCCCGCAACAGTAATTGCAATTTTAATCGGCATAGGATACAAAAACCCGACAGAAATAATAGCTCCGACACTTCTTGTGACATCAATTGCATTTGTAAGCGCAATCGCTCTTGCAAAAATATTTGAAAAATTTTGGAGGGAAAAATAATGTTCCAATCAATTATGAACATAATTTCCCTCTGGGCATTACCGGCGATACTTTTACTAATCCTTACAATGGGATTATGTAAAAAAGTTCCGCTGTATGAAACATTCACAGACGGCGCAAAAGACGGGTTTAAAGTCGCGGTAAATATTATTCCTTACCTAGTTGCAATAATTGTTGCAATTTCAATGTTCAGAGCTTCAGGAATAATTGAAATGATAGGAACAGCATTACAGCCTTTGCTCGCACATTTTAATGTTCCTGCTGATACAATTCCTATAATGCTTGTACGCTCCTTATCAGGTTCTGCAGCTCTTGGTGTCTTCTCTGATATAGCAAATAATTTAGGACCAGATGATTACGCAACAAAACTTGCAGCAGTAATGGTAGGGTCAAGTGAAACAACATTTTATGTTCTTGCGGTTTATTTCGGTGCTGTCGGAATTTCAAAACTCCGTTACGCATTAATCGTGGGCTTGCTTGCTGATTTTATCGGAATTGTTGCAGCAATTTCGGTTTGCAATATGATGTTTTAGCATCTACCCAGCTTTGTATATAAGAATATTCATCATTTGGCACAACAGCTTTAACTAAAACCGCATAACTAATATCAATAAAATTAATCTTATTAATCCTTTCAATAACATAATCCTTTGTCCCGCAATTATGACAAAAATGTTTTTCGGGAAGAATTTCGCCGTTTTTCAAAAAACCTTTTAACTTTACCCCGCAACACGCACAGCGAATTAAATACCATTGATTTTCGATAAGTTCACCGCAATCAGGACAGTATGCATAATCAACATCAGGTTTAACTTGCGAATGAGAACAGGTTTTATTCTTATTGAAAAACTCCAAAATTAACATACTTACAATTTAATGATTTAAATAAAAAAGTCAAAATATTAGACATACGGGCAATTGCATTTTAAGGACTTATTACGTTAAATATAATTACTAAATCTTTTTCATACTTCCAGCTATTCTTAATTCCAACGGAGTTGTATAAACTCCGTTTTTCTTTATACATAGCTAATTCATACGCATAATATCGTAGTTTAATCTCGTCGCTAATATTAACCACAAAATGTATGGGATTTGTAAAATACCAAGTAAAAACGACATTCTAAAAAACAACAAAGTCATTAAAATGACGGTTATTAAAAGCAATCCACATATAGCAAATGCCATACCTATTTTCTTATACTTAAAAAACACAGGCGTCCAGCTTAAGTTTAACAAAAATTGCAAACAAAACAAAGGCGTTGCTAATATTTTTGATAAACTTAACGGCTGAAAATAAAATATTATAAATGATAAAAACATTAAAATATAAAGTACGCTCCAAACTCGCCCGAAGACTTTTCTGTCCGGAGCATACACAGGTTTATTTATTACATTATAAAAATCAAAATCGTTCATAACATAATAATAAAACCTGATTTATTAAAAAACATTAGACAAAATAATAAAATTTTATATAATTACAATTTTATTTTTTATTGCGAAATAAGCAGCTTCTGTCCTATTTGTAACTCCAAATTTTTTCATAATAGAAGTAACATGAGCTTTTACTGTATCTATTTCAATGCATAACTTTTCTGCAATAGCTTTATTGCACATTCCTTTAACAAGATAATTTAATACTTCAGATTCTTTTGGTGATAACATTATTTTCCTCCTGTATTAAAAAGAATAACATATTTAAAATAAAATACGTTAATAATATTTCCTTTAAACAAAGATTTACAAAAATTAATATTTTAATATATGTCTAATAAATTATACCGAAGTTCAAACTCATCTTCTAAAATTATCATAAGTATACTTGTCTCAAAAAAAAGACTCAATCAAATTATGATTGAGTCTTTTTCTAAAATAGGCGTCGGCAACGGGTTATCTTCCCAGGCGGTGGCCCGCCAAGTATTTTCACTGATGTGAGTCTTATCGACCGTGTTCGGGATGGGAACGGGAGTTTTCCTCACTCTTGGTCACCGACAAATCTGTTAAACAGTACTTGTCGTACCCTGAAAGTTGCATAATGATTATAAGGTAACGCAATCACCTAACTAAGTTAGGAAAAGCCCTCGTCCTATTAGTATCAGTCGACTGAAAATGTTGCCATTCTTACATCTCTGACCTATCAACCGTGTAATCTGCACGGGGACTTACTGACTTGTGTCATGAGAGATCTCATCTTACGGTGGGCTTCGTACTTATATGCTTTCAGCACTTATCCACTTGGAACACAGCTACCGGGCGTTTACCGCTGGCGCGATAACCCGTACACTGGAGGTCCCCTCTTCCCGGTCCTCTCGTACTAAGGAAGACTCCGTTCAAATCTCTTGCGCGTATACCGGATATGGACCGAACTGTCTCACGACGTTCTGAACCCAGCTCGCGTGCCGCTTTAATGGGCGAACAGCCCAACCCTTGGAACGTACTACCGCTCCAGGATGCGACGAGCCGACATCGAGGTGCCAAACCTCCCCGTCGATGTGGACTCTTGGGGGAGATAAGCCTGTTATCCCTATGGTAACTTTTATCCGATGAGCGATGGCCCTTCCATACAGAACCACCGGATCACTATATCCTACTTTCGTACCTGCTCGACTTGTAGGTCTCGCAGTCAAGCTCCCTTGTGCTATTACACTCAACGGTTGATTTCCGACCAACCTGAGGGAACCTTTGAACGCCTCCGTTACATTTTAGGAGGCGACCGCCCCAGTCAAACTGCCTACCAGAAACTGTCCCTTGCCTTGTTGTTAGAAGGATCAAGGTTAGAATTCAAATTATTACAGAGTGGTATCTCAACGATGACTCCACAGAAACTGACGTTCCTGCTTCAAAGTCTCCCACCTATACTGCACAATAAGAACCCGAATTCAATTTCAAGCTACAGTAAAGCTCAATAGGGTCTTTCTGTCCTGGTACGCGTAATCCGTATCTTCACGGATAATCCAATTTCGCCGAGTCTCTCTCCGAGACAGTATCCAGATCGTTACGCCATTCGTGCGGGTCAGAACTTACCTGACAAGGAATTTCGCTACCTTAGGACCGTTATAGTTACGGCCGCCGTTCATCGGGGCTTAGTTTCAGTGCTTCGACCGAGGTCTAACACGTCCACGTAACCTTCCGACACCGGGCAGGCGTCAGCCCCTATACATCGTCTTGATCGACTTAGCAGAGACCTGTGTTTTTGGTAAACAGTCGCATGGGCCAATTCACTGCGACCCTATCAAGCTTCACGGGCAAGCCGCTACACTCTACCAGGGTACCTCTTCTCCCGAAGTTACGAGGTGATTTTGCCGAGTTCCTTAGCGAGAGTTGTCTCGCGCACCTTAGTATTTTCTACTAACCTACCTGTGGCGGTTTACGGTACGGATACCGGATAATCTCGATTGCGAAGATTTTCTTGGCAGTGTGGAGTCAGCAACTTCCCCTCCGTAGAGAGTCCTACTCGATGCCTCAGTTTATAACGAAAAAGCGGATTTTCCTACCTTTTCTACCTACACATCTTTACAGCCACTTCCGTTCGGCTGCTTGCTTATCCTCCTGCGTCCCTCCGCATCTGATAACGATTACCAGATAGTTCAGGAATATCAACCTGATGTCCATCGACTACGCCTTTCGGCCTCGTCTTAGGTTCCGACTAACCCCACGCGGACGAGCCTGCCGTGGGAAACCTTAGGTTTACGGTGCATTGGATTCTCACCAATGTTTTCGCTACTTATGCCGACATTCTCACTTCTGCTTCGTCCATAAGTCCTTTCGATCTTACTTCGTCCTACAACAGAACGCTCCCCTACCCATATAACAAGTTATATGACGCAGCTTCGGTTATATGCTTGAGTCCCGGTGTATTTTCGGCGCGGAGTCGCTTGACCAGTGAGCTATTACGCACTCTTTCAAGGGATGGCTGCTTCTAAGCCAACCTCCTGGTTGTCTCAGCAACTCTACCTCCTTAACCACTTAGCATATATTAGGGACCTTAACTGGCGTTCTGGGCTGTTTCCCTCTTGGCCATGGATCTTATCACTCATAGCCTCACTGCCAGACAGTAACATTACAGGCATTCGGAGTTTGACATTGTTTGGTACAGCATTTCGCCGCCCGCACAAAACCAGTGCTCTACCTCCTGCAAGATAAATCTGACGCTGTGCCTAAACGCATTTCGGGGAGAACCAGCTAGCTCTTGGTTCGATTGGCATTTCACCCCTAACCACAACTCATCCGCTGATTTTTCAACATCAGTCGGTTCGAACCTCCACGTAGTGTTACCTACGCTTCATTCTGGTCATGGTTAGATCACCAAGGTTCGGGTCTATCTCATTTAACTTAACGCCCTATTCAGACTCGGTTTCCCTATGGCTCCGGATATTAACTCCTTAACCTTGCTAAATAAGATAACTCGCCGGCTCATTCTTCAACAGGCACGCCATCACACTATTAATAGTGCTCTGACTGATTGTAAGCTAACGGTTTCAGGGTCTATTTCACTCAGCTTCTCACTGTTCTTTTCGCCTTTCCATCACTGTACTCGTTCACTATCGGTCACTGACTAGTATTTAGCCTTACCGGATGGTCCCGGTGGATTCAGACAGGGTTTCACGTGCCCCGCCTTACTCGGGATACTTACAAGAGATTAATTATTGTCGCTTAAGGGGCTATCACCCGCTATGGCTCAACTTCCCAGTTGTATTTAGCTAATAATCAATTTTGTAACTCTTTGTATAATCTGTAACTTATACTGTAAGTCCCACAACTCAATATGCACAACGCTTACAGGCTATCACGTACATACTGTTTAGGCTCTTCCGATTTCGCTCGCCGCTACTTTCGGAATCATTAGTTTATTTTCTTTTCGTCCTGTTACTAAGATGTTTCAGTTCACAGGCTTTCCTCCACGCAACCTATGTATTCAGTTACGGGTTATAAGGTTTTAACCTTATAGGGTTTCCCCATTCGGAATTCCGCGGATCAAGACTTTTTAGCAGTTCCCCACGGCTTATCGCAGCTTTACACGTCCTTCTTCGGCTGTCAGTACCAAGGCATTCTCCATTAGCTCTTAGTAGCTTTACCTAATATTTGTTAGTTATTTGCATAACTAACGCATTCAGTTATTCATTGATGATTACGTTTACTTTAGATATTATATTTGATAACAGTTGTTTATCTATACAATTATCTTTTGTATACGCTTATAATCTTATGCAATTTTCAATGTGCAACCCAGAAATACTCTGGTAACAAAATAGACTGAAAATACTTTATTAATAAATCTCGTTTAATCAGGAAAACAAATGAAATTCAAACCTGAAAAAAGTCATCGATTAACGACCTTGGGATGGAGGCTCATTTTAAAATTCCTTAAGGAATTACCTCAATCTCCCTAGAAAGGAGGTGATCCAGCCACACCTTCCGGTACGGCTACCTTGTTACGACTTCACCCCAGTTACCAACCCTGCCTTAGGACGCTGCCTCCAAAAGGTTAGCTCACGTACTTCGGGCGTGGTCGACTTCCATGGTGTGACGGGCGGTGTGTACAAGACCCGGGAACGTATTCAACGCAGCGTGCTGATCTGCGTTTACTAGCGATTCCGACTTCATGCACTCGAGTTGCAGAGTGCAATCCGAACTGAGACTGGGTTTAAGAGATTTGCGTACTCTCGCGAGTTAGCTGCTCGTTGTACCAGCCATTGTAACACGTGTGTAGCCCAGGACATAAGGGGCATGATGATTTGACGTCGTCCTCACCTTCCTCCGGTTTATCACCGGCAGTCTCGCTAGAGAGATACATATCAGTAAACCAATATGACCAACTAACGACGAGGGTTGCGCTCGTTGCGGGACTTAACCCAACATCTCACGACACGAGCTGACGACAACCGTGCACCACCTGTCTTAGAGCTCCCCGAAGGGCACTTCCGACTTTCATCAGAATTCTCTAGATGTCAAGCCCTGGTAAGGTTCTTCGCGTTGCTTCGAATTAAACCACATGTTCCACCGCTTGTGCGGGTCCCCGTCAATTCCTTTAAGTTTCACACTTGCGTGCGTACTCCCCAGGCGGGATACTTATCGCGTTAGCTTCGGCACTGCAGGGGTCGATACCCGCAACACCTAGTATCCATCGTTTACGGCCAGGACTACTGGGGTATCTAATCCCATTTGCTCCCCTGGCTTTCGTTCCTCAGCGTCAATAATGGTCCAGTAAAGCGCTTTCGCCACCGATGTTCCTCCTGATATCTACGCATTTCACCGCTACACCAGGAATTCCCTTTACCTCTACCGCATTCAAGCTTACCAGTATCCAGTGCCGAACAGAAGTTGAGCTTCTGCATTTAACACCAGACTTAATATGCCACCTACGAACTCTTTACGCCCAATGATTCCGGACAACGCTTGCACCCTCCGTATTACCGCGGCTGCTGGCACGGAGTTAGCCGGTGCTTCCTCTGTAGGTACCGTCAAGTTTCGTCCCTACTGACAGAACTTTACACCCCGAAGGGCTTAATCGTTCACGCGGCGTTGCTGCGTCAGGCTTTCGCCCATTGCGCAAAATTCCCTACTGCTGCCTCCCGTAGGAGTATGGGCCGTGTCTCAGTCCCATTGTGGCTGATCATCCTCTCAAACCAGCTACTGATCGTCGCCTTGGTGGTCCATTACACCGCCAACAAGCTAATCAGATGCAGACTCATCCTTGAGCACCGGAGTTTTCAAGACAAGCATTTCAGCTTGGCTCATATGGGGTATTAGCAGAAGTTTCCCTCTGTTGTCCCCCACTCAAGGGCAGATTCTCTACACATTACTCACCCGTCCGCCACTTTCCACTGACCGAAGTCAGCTTCTCGTTCGACTTGCATGTATGAAGCACGCCGCCAGCGTTCGTCCTGAGCCAGGATCAAACTCTCCATTGTCAGAAAGTTATTAGTATCTGCTTTCGCAGTATCTAGCTCATTACATTTCGCTAAGCGTATTGCTTAACGTGTCCTTATCATTTTATTTTTGAATTAACAAAGTATTGTTTATTTCAGCTATTCTGTTGTCAAAGTACCGTTTGAACTTTTTCGTTTCGACCGCTCAGTGAGCTCTGCTATCGCAGACACAATCAAATGAATTGGGGTTTACTTCCTTATATATTATCAGATGCATTTATTAATTTATTTATTAATTGCTAGTGTCATCTGCATTTATTATCTTATATCATCAATTTTATTTGTCAAGTGATTTTTTAAAATCTTTAAATTTCTTAACTTAATCTGATTTTTGAAAGTTCATTGTGGTTTTGGTTTCGCCTCTCGGTTCATCCCGACCACGTTTTCTATTGTATGCAAAAGAAATTTAAAAGTCAAGCACTTCTTTTCATGTTTTTTTAACATGTTTTTCTCATGATTTATCATGTCCAATAATGGCAAGGGTTTTGGTGCTTTACAAAACTTAATAAAGCATGCAAAACCCATGTACTCAGACGGTTTCCATGACATTTTGTTCCCAATAATTATCATGTTTTTGTATGAGTTTTTTTGCATGACAATAATATATAATTTACTATATATAATAGAGGAGGAAATTACATGACAAAAACAATTAAAAGCATGGTATTAACATTAACAGTATTGGCAGCATGCTCTACGGCATGCTTTGCAGACGGAAACGCATTCACTCCGTTGAACTTTGATGACACATCTTATGGCATTAGAACTTCTGCGGCGGCACCTGCAGTAACACCTGCAAACCCAAATAATGAACAACTTGCCGGAAATTCTAAAATGCAAAACGCTATTACTCAATTGGACAATGCTCAGGTAGAAGTAAGAAACGAATTATTAAATATTAAATCTCAATACGCTGATATTGACGCTAAATACCAAGCAGTAAGAGCAGAAAGAAAAGCATTGGACAAACAAATCAAATCAATTGAAAGAAGAATTAATAAGATTGATAAGCAAAAAGAAAACATCAGAAAGAACATGCTTTAATACATGTTTATATAATATAAAAGAGCATGCCCGAAAAGGCATGCTTTTTTATTTATCAAAATTCAAAATACAAGACAAAAAAGATATGCAAAAAGCAATGAGTATTTTAAAAAGAATTTAATTCCAACTGGAATATATTCTTTCTGATTTATACAAATGTGGTGGAGATACAGTCAGATTAGAAAATATACTTGATGAAGACACTAAAAAAGCTCCCCAATAGGGGAGCTTTTTTAGTATTATGCTTGTCGGCAATGCCGACTTACTATTAAGAAACTGCTCGCAATCCGCTATTTGCTTAGCGCACCTGCAACGGCAACCGCAACTGCAACTGTTGCACCTACCATCGGATTGTTACCCATGCCGATTACACCCATCATTTCTACGTGTGCGGGAACTGATGATGAACCTGCAAACTGAGCGTCACCGTGCATTCTGCCCATAGTATCAGTCATACCGTATGATGCAGGACCTGCAGCTACGTTATCAGGGTGAAGTGTTCTGCCTGTACCGCCGCCTGATGCTACTGAGAAGTATTTTCTGTCGTTTTCATAGCACCATTTTTTGTAAGTACCTGCTACAGGGTGTTGGAAACGAGTCGGGTTAGTTGAGTTACCTGTGATAGATACGTCAACGCCTTCTTTAATCATAATTGCAACACCTTCTGATACATCATCAGCGCCATAGCATTTTACTTTTGCTCTTTCGCCTTCTGAGAACGGAGTTTCTTTTACAACTTTTAATTCGCCTGTTTTGAAATCATATTGAGTTTCAACAGCTGTAAAACCGTTAATTCTTGCGATGATGTATGCAGCGTCTTTTCCAAGACCGTTTAAGATTACTCTCAAAGGTTCTTTTCTAACTTTATTCGCATTTCTTGCAATACCGATAGCACCTTCTGCAGCGGCAAAAGATTCGTGGCCTGCAAGGAAACAGAAACATTTTGTTTCTTCTCTCAAAAGCATAGCTGCCAAGTTACCGTGACCGATACCAACCTGTCTTCTGTCACCTACAGAACCGGGGATTGCAAATGCCTGCAAGCCCATGCCGATAGCTTCTGCTGCTTCTGCTGCTGATTTTACTTCTTTTTTAAGTGCAATAGCACAACCTAAAGTATACGCCCATACAGCGTTTTCAAATGCGATAGGCTGAATGCCTTTTACAATCGCATCAACATCAATTCCTTTTGATACGCACAAATCGCGAGCTTCTTCAAGGTTTTTAAAACCGTATTCAGGTAAAACTTTTTTCAAACTAGCTTCGCGTCTGTCTTGTCCTTCAAATTTTATAGCCATTTTTATTTATCCTTTCTTGTAACGCTTACTCCTGACGGGGGTCAATATATTTAACCGCGTCAGCAAATCTGCCGTAAGTACCTGTGAATTTTTCCAAAGCTTCTTTAGCGTCAACGCCTTTTTTAACAGCTTCCATAAATTTGCCAAGGTTTACAAACTGATAGCCGATAACTTCGTCGTTTTTATCCAAACCTAGTTTCAAGATGTAACCTTCTGTCAATGAAAGATATCTTACGCCTTTTTGTTTAGTTGAGTGAATAGTACCTGTCATTGAGCATAAGCCTTTACCCAAATCTTCAAGACCTGCGCCAACTGGAAGACCGTTTTCAGAGAAAGCTGACTGAGTTCTTCCGTAAACGATTTGCAAGAATAATTCTCTCATAGCAACGTTAATAGCGTCACAAACAAGGTCAGTATTCAAAGCTTCAAGAATAGTTTTGCCCGGCAAAATTTCGCCTGCCATAGCAGCAGAGTGAGTCATGCCTGAACATCCGATAGTTTCAACTAAAGCTTCTTGAATAATACCGTTTTTAACATTAAGAGTCAATTTGCAGGTACCCTGTTGAGGTGCGCAGCATCCGCATCCGTGAGTTAAGCCTGAAATTTCTTCAATTTTTTTAACCTTAGTCCATTCACCTTCTTGAGGGATAGGAGCAGGTTCACCTTTTACGCCGCGTTTAACACAGCACATTTGTTCTACTTCATGTGTAACTTGTATACGATCCAACATTTCTATACTCCCTTCGGTTATATACAATAATTATTGTACGTACTAAAGAGGTATAGTCAAGAACTTAAAAAACTGATGTATGTCATAATTATTTATGCTACAATTTTATTATGTTCAAGATTAATGCGCCCGAAAATAATGAAAATTACTCTTTGTTTGAGCATTATTTAACAAAGTCGTTTTCTATTGCGGTTACAGGCTTAACCACACTTTTAAGACTTCTTTTGATTACAAAAATCAAAAAAATTACTGATAAAAAAATTCTTGTAATCACTTCTACCGAACAAAATGCATTAAAATATCAAAACGACCTTATAAAGGCATTCGGCGAAAAGTCAGAACTTATTCCGTTCCAAAATATATCAATGTATGAAGCTGTGTCCCCAAACCTCTATGATTATGTGGAACAGGTAAGAATTTTAACAGAAAAACCCGATATCGTAATCGCACCTGTCAAAACTCTTTTAGAAAGATTTCCGACACAAAAGTTTTATGATGAAAATTCTGTTGAAATTAAAATCGGCGAAGAAATTGATGTTAAAGATATCGCACAAAAGTTTTTAGACCTTGGATACAAACGCTCGACAATGGTGTCAGATATCGGAGAATTCAGTATCAGAGGAGACATTATAGATTTTTATTCACTCGATAAATTTCCCGTTCGTATTGAACTTTGGGGTGATGAGATTGTTGATATAAGATATTTTAACAATGAAACTCAAAAATCTGTTGAGAAAATCAAGTCGGCAAAAATTATGCCGATGTATAAGTTTGTTTTACCTAATCGTCATTCTGAACTTGTTTCAGAATCTAAAAGTTGTGAGATCCCGAAACAAGTTCGGGATGACGTGGAAAACGAAGGATATTTTGAAGGAATTGAAGTTTATCAAAACTACTTTAACCATGAATTGATAAGCATTTTAGATTATTTTAAAGATTATATTCTTGTTTTTGACGAAACATCAGAAATTTATTCAAAATATGAATTTGTGGACAAAAACTTTGAAGAACAACTTCAAGAAAACTTGAAACTCGGTTTGAATATTGATTTAAAAGGCAGAAATCATATACCTTTTGAGGATTTTATCCAAAAGAGCGCAGGATTTGTAAAAGTCGGTTTAAATAACTTTTTAGACAGCGAAATGGATGAAGTCATTGAATTTGATTCGCAGCCCGTTCAAAATTTCGGCGCAAACCTTGATGATATAGCAAATTTTATCGAAAAATATAAAAATAACCTGCCCCCCTTGTTAAAGGGGGGAAATAAAGGGGGGATTCTTAATGAAAATCCCTCCACCGCAAGCGGTCCCCCTCCCTTTCATAAGGGAGGCTATAAAATTGTTATCGCAACGGATTATCCTGAGCGCGTAAAGGAAATTCTCTCGGAACGTGAAATTTTTGATGTGGAATTTTCGGAAAGCATCTCATCTGCGGGGGCAATTTTAGAAGACTTCAAGACCATTGTCCTGACAGACAGAGAACTTTTCAACAAGCGAACAAAGGAAGTTACATCTTCCAAACGCTCATATTTTAAAGAAAAACCCGAATATATCGAAAATATTAACGATATCAAAGAAGGCGAATATGTTGTTCACAGCATTCACGGTGTCGGGGTTTATAAAGGACTTTCACAGCAGGAAATTGACGGTCAGTTAAAAGATTATTTAACAATAGAATACGCAAACAAGGACAGATTGCATATTCCTGCCGAACAAATTAACCTGCTTGTACGCTACAGAGGTTCGGGAGCATTAAAGCCCAAACTCTCAAGAATGGGCGGAAAAGACTGGGAAAACACCAAAACACGTGTTAAAAAAGAAGTTGAACAGGTCGCCTATGACCTTCTTCGTCTTTATGCAAAACGCAAAATGCAAAAAGGTATTGAGTTTTTACCTGATACAACTTGGCAGGTTGAAATGGAAGAGGCGTTTGAATACACCGAAACTCCCGACCAGATGAAAGCAATAAATGACGTTAAAGCCGATATGGAAAGTTCTCAGCCTATGGACAGACTTATTTGCGGCGATGTCGGATTTGGAAAAACAGAAGTTGCAATGCGCGGAATTTTCAAAGCCGTAACATCAGGAAAACAGGTCGCAGTTGTAGTTCCTACAACAATTTTGGCGTTTCAGCATTACCAAACAATTGCCGAAAGATTTAAACCTTTTGGGGTTAATGTAGAACTTCTGTCGCGCTTCCGCTCACAAAAGGAACAAAAGGAAACTTTAAAACATCTTGCAACGGGTGAATGTGATGTTGTTGTAGGAACTCACAGACTGCTTCAAGAGGGTATTGTTTTCAAGGATTTGGGCTTGCTTGTAATCGACGAAGAACACAGGTTTGGAGTCCGCCACAAAGAAAAATTAAAACAAATGCGCGAAAATATTGACATTATTACAATGTCTGCAACGCCTATACCGAGAACGCTTTATATGTCTTTGTCAGGTATCAAAGACATGTCAATTATCAACACTCCTCCCAAAAACAGGCTTCCAATCAGAACTTATGTCGGCGAGTGGAACGAAAACATGGTTAAAAATGCGATAGTTCATGAACTTGACCGCGAAGGACAGGTTTTCTACCTTTACAATCGCGTTGAAACCATTGACGAATTCAGAATGCAATTGCAAAAACTTGTCCCAAATGCACGAATTGCAATCGGTCATGGTCAAATGGATGAAAAAACGCTTGAAAAAGTTATTATAGACTTTGCAAACCATGAATATGACGTGCTTTTAGCCACAACAATTATTGAAAACGGCATAGATATTCCAAACGCCAACACAATGATTATCCATAACGCCGACAAATTCGGACTTGCACAACTGTATCAATTGCGCGGACGTGTCGGACGCTCGCAAAGACAGGCATACTGCTATTGTTTATACACAAAATCAAAACAGATTACAACAGACGCGGTTCAAAGATTAAAGGCAATAAAAGAATTTACAACTCTCGGAAGCGGTTATCAAATTGCCATGCGCGATGTTGAAATTCGTGGTGTCGGAAACATTTTAGGCACAAAACAGCACGGACACATGGTAAATGTCGGTTTTGATACCTATTGCCAGTTACTTGAAGAAACTGTTCAGGAACTTCAAGGACAAGTTGTTGACAAATCTAATCCGACAATTGTCGACATAAATGTTACAGCGTTTATTCCTGATGAATGGGTCGGCTCTACAGAACAAAAAATGATTGAATATAAACGTCTGGCGGATGTTAAATCGGATATTGAACTGGATTATATAACAGAAGAGTGGAAAGACCGATTTGCCAAACCGCCCGAAAGTGTTCTAAATTTAATAAAATTAATCAAACTAAGGCTCTCGGCAACAGATGTAAAAATTTCACTAATCCGCGAAACCGACTCAAACATAAGGATTTACACACCATACAGTCAGGCGGAATGGAAAATTATTCAGCGTTCTTTACCGTCAGAAATATTAAAACGCATAAAATTTACAATTGCACCAAACTCTTGCACAGAGGGAAATTCAATTCTTTTATTAAATAATTCATACATGAACTTTGATGAAGTATTTAACATTTTAACAGATTTGTTTTATTATATTAATAAAGTCAGTAAAGAGTTTATAAATAAGGAGAGATTATGAACAGTAAAAAATTACTTGCAACACTTGCAGTTTCAGCAGTATTGTTTGCAGGCTGCGGCTTGAAATCAGGCGAAGCAATTATCAAAGTCAACGACAAAAAAATTACTCAGGGCCAGTTTGACGAAATGATGGACAGACAGGCAGGAAGCGGTACGCTTAAAGCTCTTGGCGTTGACATCAAAAACGATAAAAACAACTTCCTTTATCTTTTAATCAAAGACAGAGTTGTTAATGAATTAATCGTTAAAACTTTGCTTAACGAAGAAATCGAAAAACGCGGAATTGAAGTTTCTAACGAAGATGTAGAAAACGCAGTAAAAGATATCGTTAATAAAGTCGGTTCAAAAGAACAGCTTGACGCATTGTTGAAACAAAACGGAATTACTCCCGCACAGTTCAAAAAAGACTTAAAAGAAGAAGTAAAAATGAAAAAACTTGCTAAAGAATTAGGTTCTTCAAGTGTTTCTGACGCGGAAGCAAAGAAATTCTATAATGACAACAAAGCAAAATTCACAACTCCCGACAAAGTCAGAGCTTCTCACATTCTTGTTTCGGTAAATCCTGAAGAAATCACAGAAATCATTAAATCAGACGCTAAAAACAAAGACCTTGATGAGGCAGGTGTTAAAGCTAAAGTAAATGAAGAAATTAAAGCAAAAGAAGCTAAAATAAATCAACTTCTTGCAGAAGCTAAAAAAGACCCGACTCAATTTGCAAAACTTGCTAAAGAAAACTCGGAAGATACAACAACAGCAGTAAAAGGCGGAGATTTAGGCTTCTTTGAAGCAAAAGAAATGGTTCCCGAATTTTCAAAAGCAGCTTTCGCAATGAAACCGAACTCAATTTCTGACAAACCCGTAAGAACTCAATACGGTTACCATATCATCATGGTTACTGACAGAGCTGCTGCAGGTACTACACCGTATGAAAAAGTTCAAAACGATATTAAAGGATACTTGGAAAACCAAAAACAGGTTGAACTTATCGACAATTTGACAGAATCTTTAAAGAAAAATGCCAAAATCGAATATGTAAACCCTGAATTTGACCCTGCACAGGTTAAAAAAGAAGTTCAAGAATCAATCAAAAACAGTGAAGAAACTGCTAAAAAAGTTAAAAAAGAAGCAGACGAAAAAGCTAAGAAAAAATAACTTTGATGTATGAATAAATTAAAAGACCGATTTGTATAATCGGTCTTTTTTTATTACAACAATTCAAGACTTGTCAATTTTTCTGTAATTTCATTAATCAAATTAATATCATCAGTTTGACGTGCAAAATTCTGCGCTTTTGTTAAAAGACCTTTTGCCTTGTCAACATTGCTGAATTCAACCATGATGTCAGCAGCTTTAGCGTAATTTTGAGCGGTTTTTAACGGCGCTTCCGCGTCAGTGTAATGTTTAACCGCTTTTGAATAAGCTTTCAACGCCTGCTGGGGTTCACCGAAAGCTTCATAAGAATTTCCAAGACTTGATGACACAAATCCTTTAACCTTAGAATTTTCGGTTTGAGAAGCTAAATCTTCCGCAACAGAATAATAATTTAAAGCGTCCTGCTCATACATATCGGTAAAAATATTACCCATTTTTGTCAAAGAAGTTGACTGTGCTGCAAAGTTTTCAGCCTCACCCGCAAAAGAAATTGAATTAAAATAATGGTCTAATGCAGGTTTTACCTGATTTACATCATCGTAAATTTGAGCCATTGAATAATGAGCTTTTGTTTTTACGTTGTTGTCGGTCGTGTTTTGGATTGATTGATTATAACTTTTTAACGCTTCCGCAAAATATGAGTTGTCGTCATAAATTCTGCCGACTTCGTAGAAAATCTTTGATTTTGTTTCAGTATCGCCTACCTCATCAGCTCTTATTAATGCTTTATTGAAAGTTTCTATTGCTTTTTCAGGTTGATTTGCGTAAACAAGTTTTTTCGATTGGATAAAAAGTGATTTTAACTCTTTATCCTGCGGGATTAAAGATACGACTTTTGCGTCGGTTTGAATTTCTTTTTCTATAGGTTCTTGAACTGTTTCAACGGTTTTGTTTTCAACTTTTTCTTCTTGCTGAGTGCTTCCCTCGGGAAACTTCACCAAAAATTGCGGGTTAATTTCACCTTCATTATATTTGAAATCAATCTGCTGTAAGAAAAGTGCGTCAACCCAGTTTTCAACGACTTTAGAATCTTTGTTTAAAGTTTCGGAAATATATCCGTCGAGGATTGAAGAAGCGTTTTTAAGATTTGATTTTACAAGTTTTGTATTTGCATTGTCTTTGGTAACCTGTTTTTCAACGAGATTAAGATAACCCTCAACTTCTTCTTTCAAATTGTCGGGAGTGCCTATTGCGGCAGCAGTGTTTCTAAAATCTTTAAGAATTTGTGCGATATTAATTACTGTACTTCTGCCTGAAAGAGTTTTAGTAGGAACAGTTTCTTCAGTTTTAGGCGCTGTTTGCGCATTTTTTGCCTGCGCCTGAATTTGAGAACGCATTTGACGCCAGTCAACCTGCTGTTCCTGACGGGGAGAATTGTTGTTTTCAACGTATTGAAGCCCTTTGCTTTTTGAATTTTGGTCAGCCTGTTGTTCACGCTGAGCAGCAGAAGACGCGTTTTTTTCCTCGTCTTGTTTTTTCTTGACGAGATTATTGTTGTTATTAAAATATGGTCGTTGAAATACACCGTTTAACACAATACTACCCCTTCCGGTAATAATACTATATACTAAAACCCGAAATTAAGCGTCATACTTTCGTATGATATGTATTTAAGGAGAATTTGTAAAAAATCAATGTATAGGGGTTAAAAAATTAGAGAACTGTTCTGAAATACTCGATAGTCTTAAGCAAGCCGTCTTTTACATGCACTGTCGGCTCGTATCCCAATTTTTCTTTTGCAAGAGTCAAATCCGGACGGCGTTTGCAAGGGTCGTCAGACGGAAGCGGTTTGAATACAATTTTTGAACTTGAACCCGAAAGTTCTATAATCATTTTTGCAAGTTCCAATATCGTATACTCGCCGTCGTTGCCGACATTAACAGGCCCGATAAAATCTTTGTGGTTCATCAAAGCAATCATGCCTCTTACCAAATCATCAACGTAACAAAAAGAACGTGTCTGACTGCCGTCGCCGTAAATCGTTATATCTTCATTTTTAAGAGCTTGAATAATAAAGTTTGAAACAACTCTGCCGTCGTTTTCAGCCATTCTCGGACCGTAAGTATTGAAAATTCTTATAACTCTAATATCAACATTATATTGTCTGTGAAAATCGAACATTAAAGTTTCTGCAACACGTTTTCCCTCGTCATAACAGCTTCTTACGCCGATTGGGTTTACATTGCCCCAGTAATCTTCTCTTTGCGGATGCACAACAGGGTCGCCGTAAACTTCACTTGTAGATGCCTGTAAAATTCTGGCTTTGGTTTTTTCCGCAAGGTCAAGCATATTTGTAACCCCGAGAACATTTGTTTTAATTGTTTTTATAGCATTAAACTGATAATGAACGGGGCTTGCGGGACATGCAAGGTTATAAATCTCATCGGCTTCAAGCAAAATAGGTTCGATAATATCATGCCTGATAACTTCAAACTCTTTGTTGTCCATAAGATGTTCAACATTTTTTCTTGAACCCGTAAAAAAGTTATCAAGACAAATAACGTGATTTCCCTGTTCTAAAAGTTTTTCACACAAATGCGACCCGATAAAACCTGCACCACCTGTAACCAGAATATTTTTCATACTGCCCTCTTTTCAAAAATATTTTAGCACAAAAAAAGAACCTGTTTTAAAAACAGGTTCTTTTATATTATGTTATTATTTAAGCTTCATCTAATGCAGCAACACCTGGAAGAACTTTACCTTCGATAAATTCCAAAGAAGCTCCGCCGCCTGTTGATACGTGAGTGAAATCTTCTGCTTTACAGAATTTTTTAGCTGCTGAAACTGAGTCACCGCCGCCGATTACAGAAACCGCACCGTCTTTTGTAGCTTCAACAATTGCTTCCAATACAGCTTTTGTACCTTCTGCAAATTTCGGATTTTCAAACGCGCCTACAGGACCGTTCATAAGAATTGTTTTTGAAGATTTCAATACATCAGCAAAAGCTTTTCTTGATTCGGGGCCAGCGTCAACACCTTCAAATCCGTCAGGAATTTCGTTAATTTTAACGAATTTGTTAGTACCGTTTCCTGAAAAATCGTCAGCTGCAAGAACGTCAGTTGCCATAACAAGTTTTACACCTTTTTCAGCTGCTTTCTTTTCAATAGCTTTAGCAACTTCCAATTGGTCGTCTTCACAAATTGAGTTACCGATTTTTCCGCCGTTAGCTTTAACAAAAGTATAAGCCATGCCGCCGCCGATAATCATATTGTCAACTTTGTCCAGCAAGTTTTCCAAAACACCGATTTTAGAAGAAACTTTTGCACCGCCAACAACTGCAGTGAAAGGTCTTTGCGGATTATCAAGAGCTTGTGACAAGCATCTGATTTCTTTTTCCATTAACAAACCTGCAACAGCGGGTTTAACAAGGTTAGCAACTTTAGCAGTTGAAGTATGTTTTCTGTGAGCAGCGCCGAATGCGTCGTTTACATAAAAATCACCTAATTTTGCAAGTTCTTCTGCAAAAGTCATATCATCGTCTTTTGCTTCTTCTGCTTTGTAGTAACGAATGTTTTCCAACAAAACAACCTGACCGTCTTTCAACGCTTCCAATTCTTTTTCTGCGCCTTCGCCTACAGGTGATTTAACAAACAATACATCTTCGCCCAAAACTTTTGACATGTGTTTTGCAACAGGTTCAAGAGTAAACTCGGGGTTCCATTCGCCTTTCGGTCTTCCTAAGTGAGCCATAAGAATAATTTTAGCTCCTTTTTCCTGCAAAGCACGAACTGTAGGAATAATTGCCTGAATTCTTGTATCATCAGTAACATTTTTGTCAGCGTCCAAAGGTACATTAACGTCAACTCTTACAAGAGCGCGTTTACCTTTAACGTCACCTAAATCATTAATAGATTTTTTCATATTTTTCTCTCCTTACCGAATTTTGTAATCCGAAATTTACTAGCAAAACTATCATACAAAAAACATGAAATTTAATCAATTAAGGTTCAAATTCAAGCAAATCAGAAATTTTGCAATTAAAATATTTGCACAATGAATCCAAAGTGTTAGCGTCATATCTTTTAGTGTTGTTATTTCTAAGATTAGATAAAGTATTCTCGCTAATACCTGTTTTTTGAAATATGTCTTTAGCAGTAGTTCTATTCTGCCAAATCAAGTCATCCAATTTGCAAACTATCATACCTAAAAGTATAATATTTTATTTTTCAGATTGACAAAAATTGCAATATCCAGTATTCTAATACATAATAGTAGTAATTAAATTTAAAGAAAGGATAAGTATGAAAAAGGCGAAAAACAAAAATGAAAGATTATTTTGGATATTTTTAGCCCGTTTTATAAGATTTTGCGCAAAAAATTATCTCATAAATGATTATTACTGCCATCAGGAAACTTTACTGCCTATCAAGTATTCTATAGAAATTTGGCGTGAAGATTTGACAGACCTTTTGAGAATTCTTTATTTTAATCATGTAGAACTGCCTGATACGACTATTTAAAAATACTTTTTCTCATTTAAATTTTATATTAGGAGGATTTACAAAATGAGAAAAAATATTATTATCGGAGCATTAATTGCAGGAGCATTCATAGGCGGCTACTCAATCAGCAATATAGCAGTATCAAAGTCCGTACCCGAATATAGAATTGCCGTTGTCGATATTGCCGAAGTTATTGCAAATTCTGCAGAAATCAAAGCCATTAAAGCAGAACAGGAAAAACAGGTTCTTGCAATGCAGTCTACAATTGATAAAGCCAGAGCAGATATTTCAAAAGAAAGCGACCCTGTAAAAATTGCACAGTTAGAAGAAAAATACAGAAAACAGATTAACGAACAAAAACTTGCACTCGACACGGAATACAACAAAAAATTAACAGCAATTGACAGCAAGATTAAAACCGCTGTTGTAGAAAAAGCACGCTCTATGAATTACAACATTGTTCTTCCAAAAAATACAGTTCTATTCGGCGGAGAAGATATTACACCTCAAGTTACATCAATCATGAAATAAATTATCTTGTAAGTATATTTATCATAATCGGATTGGACATTTTGCGACTGTCTTTCCACATCTGACCGCTGATTATTTTATGCTGAACTCTATTATTATATAATTCATTATCAAGAACCTGTTTTGATTTTAAATTTTCATAACAGGTTTCTTTAAATGCAGGAAGCATAAAGTCGCATTCCACTAAAGAATTTTCAAAATCAACCCTGCGTTTTGCCCAGTAATTATAAATAGTTTGAGTTGTCTTAGTGCTCTCGGGCCAATACCATTGCACATCATTATAAACCGCATCTTCAAAACCGGCAGGACAAATATCCTTCCATTGCGGACGTTCCAACACAGCGGCAAAAACTGTCCCGAACATAAATAAACTTATAACTGCCCAAACAAATCTCTTTATAATCATCTGTTATTATTATAAATTAATCCGTAAAAAATTTCAAGATTTCGTTATGTTATAATATGATTATGAATGATGCTTTGAAACAAACTCTAAAACTTCTGCCCTCACTACCCGGCTGTTATATTTATTATAACAAAGACGGTGAAGTAATTTACGTAGGCAAAGCAAAAATTCTTAAACGCCGCGTAATGAGTTATTTTAACAGAAAGCATGACAGTATTAAAGTTTCCGTTCTCGTTTCGCAAATCGAACGGCTGGAATATATTATTACAAACACCGAAGTTGAAGCGTTAATTCTTGAAAGTCATTTAATTAAAAAATACAAACCCAGATATAATATTCTTTTAAAAGATGATAAAAAATATCCGTATTTTTTGATTACAGACGAAGATTTTCCGCGAATTTCAATCGTGCGCAAAAAGAACATGAACCCCGAAAAAGGCAGATATTACGGACCTTATACAGATATTCGTGCAATGCATGCAACGCTTGATTTTTTGAAAAAAATATTTCCGTTAAAACAGTGCAAAACCCCCAAATTTAAGGACCGCCCGTGTCTTTATTATCAAATAGGACGCTGCATGGCGCCATGCCAGAACCTTGTAACATCAGAAGAATATAAAAATATCGTAAAACAGGCTGAATTGTTTTTGTCAGGTAAACAAACCGAATTGATGAAACAATTAAAAGAGCAAATGCAAAAATATTCCGACTCACTTCAATTTGAGAAAGCCGCAAAACTTCGCGACAGTTACAATGACCTGCAAAAAACTCTTGAAAAGCAAAAGGTTGTTTACGAAAACACTAAACTAAATGAAGACGTAATCTCACTTCTTTCTGATGACGGTATTTTTGCAATTGTAATTTTGATGATTAGAGAAGGAAGGCTTATTGATAAAAAGGATTTTGTCTATGAAGTTGAAGACGAAGACAGAGCAGAATTTTTCGCCACATTCTTCAAAGAATACTACAGCGGCTTAAAATTGGAATTCCCTGACAAAATCGTTTCTAACGAACTTGAAGCAATAGGAGAAAAAGCATTGTATGAAGAATGGCTTGAAATCCTTGCACAGAAAAAAGTTAAAATCAGTTACGGAAAATCCGCGCAGGGCAAAGAACTTCAAATGCTTGCCGACAAAAACGCAAATGTAGTTTTAGGCAACGCAAAAATTGCCAAGATGTCAAAAATCAGAGATGATTTTAACGAAATCGGCTCATACCTTGCCGAAAAATTACAGCTCAAAAACTTTCCGCACAGAATGGAATGCTACGATATTTCACACATTCAAGGCACAAACACAGTTGCTTCAATGGTTACATTCATAAACGGAGTTAAAAAAGCTTCCGAATACAGAAAATTCAAAATTAATTCAACCGAAGGAAAACCCGATGATTTTCTTTCAATGAAAGAAGTTTTGACGCGCAGATTGAGCCATTTGGGCGAAAAAAAATGGAAAAAACCTGATTTAATCATAATTGACGGCGGAAAAGGACAGCTTTCAAGTGTTATGCAAATTATAGAAGAACTCGGAGTAACAGGAATTGACGTTGTGAGTCTTGCAAAAAGAAATGAAGAAGTATTTTTGCCGAACCAATCTGAACCAGTGATTTTGCCCAGAAACTCAAGCGCGCTGTTTTTATTCCAAAGGATAAGAGATGAAGCTCACAGATTTGCAATCACATTCCACCGCAAACTCCGCTCACAATCTATGATTGAAAAGAAATAAAAAAAGGTTCGAATAACGAACCTTTAAATTTTTTTATTAACTTTCAATCAAAAGACTTGCGCCAATTACGCCTGCCGTGTTACCAAGTTGAGCAGGAACTACTTCAACAGTTTCACCCGCAATTTTCATGGCACGTTTTTTCAAAGTTTCTGTCAAAGGTTTCAATAACAAATCCCCTGCGTCAGCAACTCCGCCGCCCACAATAATTCTTTCGGGATTTAAAAGATTTACCACGCCTGCCATTCCGATACCAATGTATTCGCCCATGATTGAGAAAATTCTCTGTGCAACAGGGTCACCTGCTTTTGCAGCTTCACAAACTATGTAAGGCGTTAACGGTGTTCCGTTTGCAATTTCTCTATATTTTGTAGATTTTCCACCTTTAATATAATCCTCTGCCATTGCAACAATTGCAGGACCTGACGCAAAAGCTTCCATACAGCCTGTATCGCCGCAGCCGCAAATAGGACCGTCATGCATTTGAAGTTTAATATGACCGATTTCGCCTGCCGCATTTGAAGCTCCGCGAACAAGTTTTCCGTTTACAATCAAGCCTGAACCGATACCGGTTCCTACAGTGATACAAATCAAGTTTTCACAGCCTTTACCCGCACCGTAATTTAATTCGCCTAAAGCCGCACATCTTACATCGTTGTCAACACGTGTCGGGATATGAAATTCATCTTCAAAGATTTTAGCAATAGGAACTTCAACCCATCCGGGAATATTCGGAGCGTTTCTTACAATGCCTTCTTTGTAATCAACCTGACCGGGGAAACCAAATCCGATACCTTCAATATCTTTATTTTCCAATTTTGTTTCTTTTAAAAGGTCGTAAATAGCCTGTTTAATATTGCTTACCGTATATTCATAGCCCATTTCCGCACGTGTCGGAACAGAATTTGAATACAATATGCTTCCTGTTTCATCAACAAGAGCAATTTTCACATTAGTACCGCCAACATCAATTCCTATTCTGTTTAATCCCATTATTGTTCTCTCCATAAATATATCTGTATATTTATAATATGACAAACATAAAAATTTACAAATGACTTGCATTTTGGGTATTTTTTTGTTTAAATCATTCATGCTCACATCCTCAAATGTGTTCGGAGTCATTAACCGAACGTAAGAGTAAAGAAAGGCAAAACAAAATGGCAAATATTAAATCTGCTAAAAAAAGAGTATTAATCGCTGAAAGAAACAGAGTTAGAAACGTAGCTTTCAAAACATCTATCAAAACTGCGGTTAAGAAAGTATTAGAACTTGCTAAAGCTGATGACAAAGACGCTTTAAATTCAGCATTGTCAAAAGCATACCAGTTGTGCGACAAAGCTGTTTCTAAAGGTGTTTTACACAAAAACACAGCTGCAAGAAAAAAATCAAGATTAACTATCGCTGTAAACAAATTACAAGCAAAATAGTTTGTCTTTAAAAAATTGAAAAACACCGTTTTTTTAAAAAGCGGTGTTTTTTATTTTTTTCTGCTAAAAAACAAGGCTGGAAATTTTCCAACCTTGTTTTTATAAAATAAAGCAACTCATAAGCCGTGTTCTGTTTCTAAATAATCATCTGTCTGGTATTGAAATTACTTTCAATCTCTAGCGATTTTTCCGAAGTTGGCGGACAGCCTTTATAACCTTCGATTTAATCTTGCATTCTGCAGGGGGTTGCCTGGCCGATACCTCTCGATATCGCCGGTGACGCTCTTACCTCACCGTTGCACCATCGCTCGTACTTTAAAAGCCGTTAGCAGTATTTTTTCTGTGGTCCTATCCACCGGCTCACGCCGTCCGGAGTTTCTCCGGCTGCCTGTCCTTGAATGCACGGACTTTCCTCACCCTTGCGGGCGCGATTATTCGATTGCTTTATAAATTATCTTTCATAGAAGTATTTATTGTAATATATTCTACCGCACGATTGTGTGCAGGGTCAACACGCAGTTTTCCGTTTGCAAGAATTTCTACGTGATACTGGTCGCAGTCTTCATTATCATCGGAACAAACCGCATTAGGCGCCTCATCGCCGTTTACGTCAATTTTTATAACGCCTTTACCTGCTTCTGGTGAAGCGTCTTCAAATTTTCCGACTTTACTTTTACCTGCTGTCCAGGCATTTTTTGTTCCGCTCAAATCCCATTTTACACCGTCATTGGTATAATATATAAGGTTTGTATTATCAGCTTTTTTTACATTCAATCTTGTTGCAAAAAGCAGAGGAAATTTAGTTTGGCCGTCAAAATCTTCACCTTCATAATTAACTTTATCAGTATAATCAAATCCCCATGCACATGTTGCATTAACAGGAGTTTCGTAACATCCGTCGCGCATATCGGGATAAAGTCTTTCATCATTAATCAATGAACTTACAATATTTTCAACGGTATAAAAAGTTTTTTTAACCATCATTTTGTTCTTGTTGGGTCTGTTTTTCATAATAGCAGGTGTAACGACCGCCACAAGAATTCCGATAACTGCAAGAGCAACCATAAGTTCGGTAAGCGTAAAAGCTTTTAATCCTCTCATATTTATCCTTCCTTTATTTACATATTCATAATAACATATATGCCCGTTTTTTTCAATAATTTACCCTGTTAAATACACATATTGCAAGAAAAACAAATTAATTTTTGTAAACAATTGAATAAACAAATAGCAAAATAATCCGTTCAGACGAGTTAAAATACTATTCAATCTGATATTATATTATCACGAGAAAATAGAGGGTTAGTATGGTCGATAACAGATCAGCCGGATTTTTCGGAATCGGAGGCTCATTCAACTTCAAAAGCGGAGATATTTCAGGAACAGCTGCCAAAACTCAGGACGACAAAATGGGACAGGGCAGTGAATATTTCGCGCAGCAGAGAAGAGAAGAAGAGGAAGAAAATTCGGAAAGTCAAAAATACACAGACAGAAGCGCACAATTACGTGCGACTTTGAATTCGCTTGCAATGATGAATGTTGCAAACGTCATTAACTCTCGCAAAAAAGCACTTGAAGAACAAAAAGAACGCGAACGAAATTCTTCCTCCAAAGACTCAAAAAGAGAAGAATTGGAGAAAGAATTCTATAATATTGCACGCGAAATGAAAGAAGATAAAGAATAATTATTTTTCAAACGCTTCTGCTATTGATTTTGTATAATCGGGACGCAAAATGCCTTTTTCCGTAATTATACCTGCAATCAATTCATGAGGAGTGACGTCAAAACCGGGGTTTATAATATTAACCTCGGGAGCACAAATTATTTTTCCGTTAATATGCGTAACCTCTTCTCTTGAACGCTCTTCAATGACAATTTCGTCACCTGTTTTAATGCTTGTATCAATAGTTGATAAAGGAGCTGCAACATAGAAAGGTACATTATGATATTTAGCCGCAATCGCAACTGTGTAAGTTCCGATTTTATTTGCAGCATCACCGTTTGCGGCAATTCTGTCTGCGCCTACTACAACCATATCAATCATACCTTTTTTCATAAAATATGAGCACATACCGTCAGTAATTAAGGTTGTCGGAATTCCGTCCATTGTCAATTCAAGCGTAGTAATTCTTGCACCCTGCTGGCGCGGACGTGTTTCGTCGGCAAAAACCTGAATTGTCGGGTCGTTAGCAAAAGCAGAACGCACAACACCTAGTGCTGTTCCGTAACCCACAGTTGCAAGTGCTCCTGCGTTGCAGTGCGTAAGGATTGAAGCTCCTTTTGGGACAACTTCCGCACCGTAATCACCGATTTTTTTATTAATCTCTATATCTTCATTTTCAAGTTTTATACCGTTTTGCTTAAGTTCTTCCACAATGCCTTTTATATCTGATTTGGAATTTTCAATAACTTCTTTTTGCTTTTTAACTGCCCACATCAAATTTACGGCTGTCGGACGCGACGTTGCCATATAATCAGCTTTTTCAAGCAATTGTTTAACAAATTCATCACGGCTCAAATTTTCTTTTTCAAGCTCTTGGGCATACAAAACTACGCCGTGAGCACCTGCTACACCGATTGCGGGGGCGCCTCTGACAATCATTGTTTTGATTGCGTCAAACATTTCCTGCCCTGTTTTAATATTAACGTATTCAAAATGCTCGGGCAAAATGGTCTGATCTACCATTTTTGAATAATTATCTACCCATTCAATTGTTTTTATTTTTGATTTAAATTCTGCCATAAATATATTTTCCTTTTTTTATTTATGATAACCCAAATATATTTATGAGCAAATAATTTCAAAATTTTTACGGAGCAGGATTATTTGCAGGTTTTCTTGAGAAAAAACCTTTTAACTTTTCCCAGCCGTTTTTGAAAAAATCACCGACAACTTTCGCTTTATCCGTACAGAATTGTTTTACTTTATTAAAATCAAAATTTTTCGGAGCTAATTTAGAACGGAATTTGCAGGCTGCAAATCCGAGCCCGCCAAGTGCAAGTGCGCCAAATAAAAATTTCTTCCACGCAGGATTTTTCACTAAATCTTTATTTTTTTGTGCAGGTTTAAACTCATCATTCTGCGGTTGTTCAAGATTTGAAGTATCAGGCGGCCGAACACCGAAAGCTGATGGCATAATATCGGGTGAGCCGACATAACGCGGTCTTTGCTCTCTCACATAAGCGGGAGCATCAAAATCCAACACATTATTATGTGCCAGCATATCCAAATCAAACGCCCAATTTTCAGACATAATTATATAACCTTATATTACTACCTTATTTATATAAACTGATTTTTCCTTATAAAATTGCTTTTTAAGTGTTTATTTGTTAAATTTTGTAATATGAAAGAGATTTTAAGCGAAAATAAATATTTGATAATTTTGTGGCTGTTGTGCATTTTTGGATTAATTGGATTTTTAAGTCATTATAGCGGAATTTTAATAGATTTTGGCCGCGAAGTTTTTTACCCCGAAAGAATTCTTGCAGGTGATGTTTTATACAAAAATCTTTTCAATATCTACGGACCTCTATCATATCAAATTAACGCAGTTTTATACAAAATTTTCGGTGCAAAACTTTCAACACTTTACGGTGCGGGGGCTGTTTGTTCTATTCTTACAGTAAGCGGAATTTATCTTGTAGCTCAAAAGTTTTTGTCAAAGTTTTTGAGTTTTGCCTTAGCTGTTTTTACAATTGCCGTCGGAGTAACAGCTGTTAGTATTTTCAACTTTCATTTTCCATACTCATGGGCTGTTTTGTACGGGCTGATTGCATTTTTATATTCGCTTTATTTTCTTTTGGACAAGAAAAACCTGTCATTGTCTGCATTTTTGGCAGGAATTTGTATAACCTGCAAATACGATTTTTTACTTTACGGACTTGTTGTTATGTTTTTTGTAATCAAATCAAAAGATTGGAAAGCTTTGTTATGCTTTATTTCAGCACCGATTTTAAGTTACGGAATATTGTTTTTACAGGGTTTAAAACTTTCAGATTTGATAAACTCTCTTTTAATAACAAAACAAATGGCGAAAAGTAAGACTTTAACCTACTTTTACCAGAACAGCGGAATATATTTTCACCCGAAAGCTCTAATGACGGATTTCATAATTTTCTTGAAAACCGCAATCCCTTTTGGCGGAATACTTTTTGGCGCAAATTTGTTGGAAAAACGAAAAAATATTTCAATAATAGTTTTATTAATCTCAACGATTTTATTCTTTTTGTTGTTCGATATTGAAATCGGATTTGGGTTTTTGCCGTTATTGCTGTTAGTTTTCGCAGCGGCAAGTTATAAAAAACTAAACTCAAACTTACGTATTCTGCTAATTTCGACCCTCTGTGTTTGTGCAAAAGTTTTTTGGGTATTAATCTTAAACAGTTACGGAAACTATTATGCACCAATAGTTTTGACCGCATTCTCCGCACTGCTTTTCTTATACGTACCGAAAAAACTTGAAAAAATTGCAGGCGTCGTAATAATAGCAATAAGTATTTTGATTTTTTCACACAACTTGCATACAAGAAAATTTCTCAATAACAAAATTGAAACCGCAAAAGGCATTATTTACACAACAAAACAGCTTGCCGACAGCACAAATGAATTAATCAACTACATAGAACAAAACGCCAAAGATAAAAAAATCGTAATTTTCCCCGAGGGAATGACCGTAAACTTTCTCACTGACACAAAATCAGACGATTTTTACAATTCGCTTCTTCCATTGTATATCGAAACTTTCGGCGAGGAAAAAATCATTGAGCATTACAAATCCGACAAACCTGATTATATTATATTGACCAATCAAAATATGAAAGACTACTATTTTGAATACATCTGCAAAGATTATGCACACAAGTTCTGCGGATTTATACAGGAAAACTATTCGCTGGAGAGGGTTATAGGGCAAGAGTTCAGGTATGTTATTTTTATGCTAAAATAAAAATTATTAAATAGAGGGTAAAAAAATGGAAAAATATTATTTAACAACAGCAATTGACTACGTAAACGGCGCACCCCACATCGGTCACGCTTACGAAAAAATATTAACTGATATTATCGCAAAACACTATTCACAACGCTGTGATGACGTGTTCTTTTTGACAGGAACCGACGAACACGGGATTAAAATCCAAAAAACAGCAGCAGCACAGGGAAAAACTCCGAAAGAGCTTTGTGATGAAAATTCGCAAAAATTCAAAGAAGCCTGGAAAGCCCTTGACATTGATTACACAAAATTCATCAGAACTACTGACGATTACCACGAAAAAGCAGTTCAGCATATTTTCAAAAAACTTTATGAACAAGGCGATATCTACAAACACTCTTATGAAGGTTTGTATTGCTCGGGCTGTGAATGTTTCTTAAATCCGAAAGATTTGACAGAAGACGGACTTTGCCCGGACCACCTGAAAAAACCCGAAGTTGTAAGCGAAGAAAATTACTTCTTCAAACTTACAAAATACAAAGACGCGATTATCAAGCATATTAAAGAACATCCCGATTTCATCCTGCCCGAATTCAGAGCAAATGAAGTTTTGCACCAGCTTGAAGAAATTCAGGACATCTCTGTTTCGCGTGCAAAATCAAATGTTCAATGGGGTATTGATGTTTTGGGCGATGAAGACCAATCAATTTATGTTTGGATTGACGCACTTTCAAACTATATTACTGCAATCGGATATAATACCGAAAACGCTTCTGATGACTTCAAAAAATACTGGCCCGTTGATGTTCACGTAATCGGAAAAGATATTTTGAAATTCCACAGTATCTATTGGCCCGCATTTTTGATGGCATTGGATTTGCCGCTGCCAAAACATATTTTTGCACACGGCTGGATTACGATTGACGAAACAAAAATGTCAAAATCATTGGGCAATGTTGTTTCTCCGACATCTGTTCTTGAAAACTTTAACATGGAACATCCTGACGCGTTCAGATATTATATGGCATCCTCTGCCCCTTGCGGACGTGACGGAAACTACTCCGACGAAGATTTTAAAGAAAAAGTTAATGCTCATCTTGCAAACAGCATGGGCAATTTGTTAAACAGAACACTTTCAATGCTTGTAAAATACTTTGACGGCGAAGTTAAAGCAGAGTTTAAGGCTGAAAATCCGTTGGGTAAAAAGGCTTTAGGCACAGTTCAAATCGTTAAAAACCATTTTGACAATTTTGAAATCGCAGAAGCCGCACAAGAAATTATTTCTCTTGTTGACGCAACAAACAAATACGTTCAAGACAATGCCCCATGGACTTTAGCAAAAGAAGAAAAAATGGTTGAATGCGGACAGGTTTTGACAAACGTACTTGACATAATGTGCATAATTGCATCACTGATTTATCCGTACTGCCCGAATATCGCAAAAGATATGGCAAGACAATTGTCATTTGATTTGTCAACAAAATTGGATGATTTGACAGCTGATAACATTAAAGTCGGAAAACTAATCGAAAAAGAAGACATCAAACCTGTATTTTTAAGATTAGACAGCGAACTTGCCGACAAATCAGCTAAAAAATAAGAGCATTAGACTGAATAAATCCTACAATTGCAAAAGCGTATTTAAATCAACATTTAAAGCTTTTGCAATTGCTATTATTGTGCATAATCTCGGATTTCCGACCCCTCTTTCAATCATATTAATTGTGTCGAGCGAAACATCCGCCATTTCTGCAAGTCTTAATTGTGAAATTTTTAATTTGGCACGTTCAACACGCATATTCTTCGCCAATTCATTATTATAAAATGTCATATCCATTATTTAATTTTATACTATTGATTTTTGTTATTATATATGTTATAATCAGCATTATACTGATTATATTCTGTATTATTAAGAATTTGGCACGTAAATGGAGGACTATATGAAAAAATTCAGTTTTATCTTGGCCAAGGTTTCTCACCATACCGAACATTCAAAAATAATCGCGTTTACACTTGCAGAGGTTCTAATAACCCTCGGTATTATTGGCGTAGTTGCAGCATTGACAATGCCGTCACTAATTACACACCATAAAAAACGTGCGAAAGTTACTGCAATTAAAAAAGTTCAATCGGTTATGGGACAGGCAGTAAATTTGCTGGCATTGGAAAACGGCGGAACTTTAGCAGGATTATGTGACACAAATGAAAATCATAATTGTTTTGCTGAAAAACTGCTTCTTTACTTAAAAAAAGCAAAATACTGTCCAGCAGACAGTGACGAAAACGAATACTGCTACGGATTAAAAAGAACAAATCGTCCTCACATCATTCTGCCTGACGGAATTGCACTGGAAATATACCATTCAGATAAAAATTGTATAGGTACAACCACAAAACCATATAAAACAGATATAAAACATTGTGCTTCCTTTTATGCTGATATCAACGGATACAAAAAACCTAATATAAAAGGACAAGATATATTTGGTTTTACAATATTACCAAATCAGGTTGTACCCTGGGGCTCTCCTATAATTTTTGAGGAAAACTCTATACCAACTGCAGAAACCTGCGAAAAAGGTAACGGGCAAAATCTTGAATATTGTACATATTATTATTTATATTAAAAAAAACGGCTGAACTCAAGTTCAGCCTATATTTTTTTGGTGAAAAAAATATAAAATTTTTAAACATCATTTTTCATGACGTTTCTTATAATACCTGCCATAAATCCTGCACCGGCACCCGCTACCAAGAACGGTATTGCAGGACGTTTATTTTTAAGCATCATTTTGTATGCTCCGCATAAACGTCTTGAAATTTGACGTGCAGAACTGTTTACATCTCTAATAATGCCACGTAATTCTTTTCCTGCGGCAGAGTCTTCGCCGCCCAAATTTTTAACTTCTTTTGTAATATTTTCAAATGAAAATGCTTTTTTTACTCCGTCTTTTGTTTTTTTGTCAGCTTCAATTAACTTTATAAAACAATCTTGAGCAGGAGTTCTTTCTGCAGCAACAGGAAACGAGTCAATTTTATTATCATTGGCTACTTTTCTGCCCATGTTCAAAAATCTGCGTAAACTAATTCCATATTCCTGATCACTAACGTGCCAAAGATATTTAAGCGAATATCCTGCACCTGCGCCCAAAGCTGTAGCTTTTGCAACCGTGTTGAAACAAGAATTATCATTTTTTCCTACTGCACTAACTGTCATAGCTAATAAACCTTTACTTAACTAATCTACGTTCTATCAATTGAGCTTACGCTCAATATCAATTTATATGGCAGATTTACACTTAAATATTTTGAACCATTTCTTTTGAAAACAATATGCTCAAAACTGAGTAATTAAATCCATTGGGATTTTAACACATAATTACCTTTTTGTCAAGGCTTTTAGGAAATTTAGTAACAACATTACAATGACAATAGCAACAATTGCAATAAAATATTGCTTAACAGTTGCTCCGCCTGTAATTAATACTGCCAGCCCGCCAGCGATTATCGCAACAGAAGTTAATATTACAACTGTTTTTTTCTGTGAAAATCCTGCGTGTAACAATTTGTGATGAATATGTTCAGCATCGGCAACAAATGGTGACTGACCTTTTGCAATTCTTCTAAATGATGAAAAAGTTATGTCCATAATAGGAACTGCTAAAACCAAAAACGGCAAAAGAATTGCAAGCGTTGCAGCTTTCATAACACCGGTAATTGAAATTGCAGCAAGCAAAAATCCCGAGAACAAAGCTCCGCTGTCGCCCATAAAAATTCTTGCAGGGTTAAAGTTATAAGTCAAAAACGCAAGCATTGAACCTGCAAGGATAAACCCGATTAACGCACTGATAGGATTTGGAGGGTTCATAGCAACCGCAATAATTGCAAGTGTTACGGCATTTACAGTAACAACAGAGCCCGCAAGTCCGTCTACTCCGTCAATAAAGTTTAATGCATTGGAAATTCCAACAATCCACAGCAAAGTTATCGGATAAGAGAAAATTCCGATATCTCCTATAAACGGAATATGATTAATCTGCACACCCAGTAAATAAACCAGAGTAGCAATAGCAATTTGCAAGAATAATTTAAATTTAGCGTTCAAATTGTAAATATCATCGACAAGTCCTAATAAGAACATCAAAGAACCGCCGAGCAAAATTCCCGACAACAAACTGCCGTAAGGATAGTAACTCATAAACACCAAACACAAAAAAGTAAGCATTGTGCTTGCCCAAATTGCAACACCGCCAATTCTTGAAATAGGTTTAGTATGAATTTTCCTGTCATTAGGTATGTCTACAAGCCCTTCTTTTTTAGAAAAACTTATTACCATAGGTACAAGGCAAACCCCGATGAGGTATGCAATTACAGTTCCTATTACATGTGCATGGTTTAATTTTATAAGCATATTTGTCCTTTTTATTTATATATCGGATATTTTTTGCAAAGTTTTAAAGAGCGTTCTCTCAAATTTTGCAATCCTAATTCATTATCTGACGAAAATATTGCAGATGCAATAATTTTTGCAACTTCTGTCATATCTTCTTCTTTAAATCCTCTTGTTGTAACTGCGGGAACACCTAGTCTTATACCGCTTGTGACAAACGGACTTTGAGGGTCGTTCGGAACAGTGTTTTTATTTGCGGTAATCCCAACACATTCCAATACATTTGCCATGTCTTTTCCTGTTTTGCCTGTTTTTCTCAAATCAAGCGTCATAAGATGGTTTTCAGTCATGCCGCCTACGATGTCCATTCCTTCATCCATAAGACCTTGTGCAAGAGCTTTTGCGTTTTTAATAATTTGTGCCGCATAATCTTTAAATTCGGGCTGAGAAGCTTCATAAAGCGCAACGGCTTTCCCTGCAATAATATGTTCTAACGGTCCTCCTTGCATTCCGGGGAAAACAGCTTTGTCAATTCCCTGAGCATGCTCGGCGTCACACATAATAATTCCGCCTCTGGGACCTCTTAGAGATTTATGGGTAGTTGTAGTTACAAATTGAGCATGACCTGCAGGCGACGGGTGCAATCCTGCCGCAACAAGTCCCGCAATATGCGCAATATCAGCCAACAAATACGCACCAACTTCATCTGCAATTTCTCTAAACTTTTTGAAATCAATAACTTTTGAATAATTGCTTGCACCGCAAATTATTAATTTCGGTTTATGCTCATGCGCCATTTGACGAACATTTTCATAATCAATATTTCCATTTTCATCAACACCGTAACTTTTCACGTCAAAGTACAAACCTGAAAAGTTAACAGGCGAACCGTGAGAAAGGTGTCCGCCGTTTGACAAATCCATACCCAAAACTTTGTCACCAGGTTTTAAAAGATACATAAATACAGCCATATTCGCCTGTGCACCGCTATGAGGCTGAACATTTGCATGGTCCATACCAAAAAGCTCACAAGCACGTTTCTGACAAATTTCTTCAATCACATCAACATGCTCACAGCCGTTATAAAATCTTTTGTGAGGTTTTCCTTCCGCATATTTGTTTGTCAAAACACTTCCGCAAGCTTCCATAACCGCACGCGAAGTTATATTCTCAGAGGCAATCAATTCAATTGTGTTCTGCTGTCTTTCAAATTCTTTTTCAATCTGTTCTGCTACAAGCTTATCAACTTTTTTTATGTTCTCTATACACATATTCCCACCCTCTCTTTTTTAAATAAATTATAGGTGAAAATTTAAATAATGACAAGATTGTATCATTTATTAAGCATATCTTTGAGATAGTTGAAATAATCGTTATTTTTATATTTATTAACAATTTTAATTAAATCATCTTTTGTAACAAATCCCATACGATAAGCAACTTCTTCAAGACACGCAATTTTTATACCTTGATTTTCTTCAATTGTTTTAACAAACTGCGCAGCCTGCAACAGTGAATGGTGAGTACCCGTATCAAGCCATGCAAAACCTCGTCCGAGAATTTCGACATTAAGCTGGGAATTTCGAAAATAGATATTATTCAAATCAGTAATCTCTAACTCACCTCGCGGAGAGGGCTTCAAATTTTTAGCATATTCTACAACTTTATTGTCGTAGAAGTAAAGACCTGTAACCGCGTAATTTGATTTTGGGTTTTGCGGTTTTTCTTCAATTGATAAAACTTTTCCTTGAGTATCAAATTCAACTACACCAAATCTTTCAGGGTCTTTTACATAATATCCGAAGACAGTTGCGCCTTTGTTATTCTTAGTATTTTCGACAACGCGTTTTAAAGTACCTGAAAATCCGCCTCCGTAAAAAATATTATCGCCCAAAACAAGTGCCACATCGTCATCACCAATAAACTCTTCACCAAGTATAAAAGCCTGCGCAAGTCCGTCAGGTGATGGCTGTTCTTTGTATGAGAATTTAATTCCGAATTGGCTTCCATCGCCTAAAAGTCTTTTAAAATTTGGCAAATCCTCCGGCGTAGAAATAACAAGGATTTCTCTAATACCTGCAAGCATTAAAACTGAAATAGGGTGATAAATCATTGGTTTATCATAAATCGGCAAAAGCTGTTTTGATACAGCGATTGTACTAGGGTACAATCTAGTTCCCGCACCGCCTGCTAATACAATACCTTTCATACACATCTCCTTTTTTCTAAATTATATTGTCAAACATAATTATTTTGCAAGTCCAAAGTTGCTGAAATCCTAATATAGAAAGTAATTGCAAAATTTTAGAACTATTTTAATGTTGAACTATATATTGAAGAAACAGCCGAAAATAGCGAAGCATACGGCTTAAAACCGTCAAACGCAAAATGTTTAAAAATGAACTCGACGACGATTTTACCAATATGTTATTTATACAACTCTTTTTGTTTGGAAATAACAACAGGGTTTTTTAAATATTCATCGTATTTGTTACGCATATTTATGTAGCCTTTTGGCGAAATCTCAATTATTCTGTCAGCTACTGTTTGTATTAATTGATAATCCTGAGATGTAAACAATATGGTTCCGGGGAAGTCAATCAAAGCATTGTTCAACGCCGTTATGCTTTCCAAATCAAGGTGGTTTGTAGGTTCATCCAATATCATTACGTTCGCTTCGGCAATCATCATTTTTGCAAACAGACAGCGCACTTTCTCACCGCCTGACAATACATTCACCTTTTTATCAGCATCGTCGCCTGTAAAAAGCATTCTGCCAAGATAGCCGCGCAAAAAGTTTACGTGCTGGTCAGGTGAATACTGCGCAAGCCATTGCATTATATTTAAATTGTTTTCAAAATAAAAATTGTTGTCTTTAGGGAAGTATGAATGAGTTGCAGTTACACCCCAGTTTACTTCGCCGCTGTCAGGTTTGACACGGTCTTCCAAAATATCAAAAAGGTTGGAAAGAATAAACGGGTCACGTGCAATAAAAGCAACTTTTTCACCCTGATTAATTTCAAAACTTAAATTCTTTATAAGAAGTTCACCGTCAACAGTTTTGTTTAAGTTTTTAACGCTTAAAACATCTTTTCCGGGGATTTTGTTGTAAGTAAATCTTATACGAGGATACTGGCGAGAAGATGGTTTGATTTCTTCAAGCGACAGTTTATCAAGCATATTTTTTCTTGAAGTTGCCTGTTTTGCTTTGGAAGCATTTGCACTAAATCTGGCAATAAACGCTTTCAATTCTTCCATTTTTTCTTCGGTTTTCTTGTTTTGTTCTTCTTTTTGTTTTTGGATTAACTGGCTTGCCTGCGACCAGAACGAGTAATTACCCGTATAAAGCTGAATATTTTTGTAATCAATATCTGCCATATGCGTACAGACATTATCAAGAAATTTTCTGTCGTGTGAAACAACGATTACAAGGTTTTGAAAATCAATCAAAAATTCTTCAAGCCAGGCAATAGTGTTCAAATCAAGGTGGTTTGTAGGTTCGTCAAGAAGCAGGATATCAGGGTTTCCAAAAAGAGCCTGTGCAAGAAGTACGCGAACTTTTTCACTTCCGGCAAGTTCACTCATTTGCTGGTAATGAAGTTCATCGGAAATTCCCAAATCAGATAACAGCGATGCTGCCATAGCCTCAGCCTGCCAGCCGTCAAGTTCTGCAAACTGCTCTTCAAGATGTGCAACTTTAATCCCGTCTTCGTCGTTAAAATCGGGTTTAGCATACAATGCGTCGCGTTCCTGCATTATGTCGTAAAGTTTTTTGTGACCCATAATAACGGTGTCAATAACTTTATAATCATCAAATGCAAAGTGGTCCTGACGCAAAACAGCAATTCTTTGGCCTTTAGAGATATGAACTTCACCGGAAGTGGGTTCAATATCGCCAGAAATCACTTTTAACAGAGTACTTTTTCCTGCTCCGTTAGCGCCAATAACGCCGTAACAGTTTCCGGGGGTAAATTTTATGCTTACGTTTTCAAAAAGGGTTTGTGAACCGAAACGCACGGTTAATTTATTCGTTGTTATCATAATATTTTTATTATACTATAAAAATATTTATAATTATGATTTGACAGTAAATGATATCTTAATCGTTTCTAAGTTCCAAATAATCGTGCAACGCAGCCTGCCAGTTTCTGCAAATTCCGCCGTTATCCATTACACTGAATTTAGGACGGCGCGCAGGTCGCGGAAATTCATCGGTTGTGCAGGCATGTAAATTAACATTCAGACCTGACTGTTCAAAAATTTCTTTTGCAAACCCGTACCAGCTTGTAAAGCCTGAACCACAAACATGATATGTTCCGTAAGGTTTTGAAAACAGTTTTATAATTCCGTTAGCAAGTTCAACGGTCCAGGTCGGGCAGCCGACCTGATCGTCAACAACTTTTAATTCGGGCTTGTCTGCAAGACTTAACATTGTTTCGACAAAATTTTTGCCGTGATGACCGTAAAGCCAGCTTGTACGCGCAATGTAATGTTTTTCACAAAGACTTCTTACAGCTTCTTCGCCTTCGTATTTTGTCATGCCATAGTTATTTATAGGGTTCGGCATGTCCTCTGTGGTGTAAGGTTCAACGCCTTCTCCGTCAAAAACATAATCTGTTGAAATATAAACGAGAGTTATTCCGAGTTTGCCGCAAGCTTCTGCAATATTTTCAGTGCCGTTTACGTTAATTAATTCTGCTGTCTTCAAATCCTCTTCGGCTTTGTCGACATTAGTGTATGCAGCGCAATGTATAACCATATCGGGTCTGATATCTGACAGAACCTCTTTAACCTGTTCAGCATTTGTAATATCAAGTGTGTCCACATCAGTTTCTATAACAAAAGCGCCGACATCTTCCAGTATGGGGCACAAATCTTGCCCGAGCATTCCGTTTGCACCTGTGACTAATATTTTCATTTATACTTCCTTCCAACAGTACTTAAACCGCAAGTTTTTTAGCTTCTATACTCTTCATCCAGTTTTGGTTATTCAGATACCAATCAATAGTAAGTTTTATACCTTCTTCAAATGTTACTGATGGTTCCCATCCGAGTTCAGATTGAATTTTATCGTTGCATATTGCATAACGTCTGTCATGTCCCAATCTGTCTTCAACATATCTGATAGAGCTTTCGTCTTTACCCATTGCGTCAAGAATGAGGTGTGTAATTTCCATATTTGTTTTTTCGTTGTGTCCGCCCACGTTATAAACTTCGCCGACTCTGCCTTTGTGAAGAACAGTATCAATTGCAGCGCAGTGGTCATAAACGTATAACCAGTCGCGAACATTTAAACCGTCGCCGTATACGGGAACTTTTTCACCTTTCAAAAGCTGTGAAATAAAGAAAGGAATAAGCTTTTCAGGATACTGGTAAGGTCCGTAGTTGTTTGAACATCTTGTTGTCAATACGGGCATTTTATAGGTTTCGTAATAAGCTCTTACTAACATGTCTGCCGAAGCTTTTGAGGCAGAATAAGGACTGTTTGGAGCTAGCGGAGTAGTTTCCTTGAAATAGCCTGTTTTACCAAGTGTCCCATAAACTTCATCGGTTGAAACCTGTAAATATCTTTCTACTGCAAACTCTTTTGAAGCCTGTAAAAGGTTCAAAGTACCTTGAACATTTGTTTCCACAAAAATTTCAGGGTGTTTAATTGAATTATCTACATGTGATTCTGCGGCAAAGTTTACAACGCAGTCTACATTCGAAACTAAATCCCTGACAAGTTTTCTGTCACAGATATTTCCATGTACAAATTTATAGTTAGGATTGTCTTTTACATCATCCAAATTTTCAATGTTACCACAATAAGTCAACGCGTCTAAATTAATAATTTCATAATTCGGATGTTCACTTAACATTCTTCTTACAAAACAGCTTCCTATAAATCCTGCACCGCCTGTGACTAATACTTTTGTCATTTTAGTTCTCCTTTTTTTTATTTTTTTAGGTCAAGAACACTTTGCAATTCTGGCTGATTTTTGTCTTTTTCAGATAAAATCGGCTCAAAATCAATTTCCCAATCTATATTAATATCTTTGTCGCACCAGAGAATACCTCTGTCTGCCTGCGGATTATACTCTCCGCTTGCTTTATAGAGAAGTTCTGCCTCTTCAGACAGTACTACAAATCCGTGAGCAAATCCTTCCGGAATATAAAGCATATATTTATTTTCTTCTGACAGTTCAACTTTGACATATTTACCAAATGTCTCTGAACCGGGTCTTATATCGACGGCAACATCATAAATTCTGCCTCTGCCGCACCTTACAAGTTTGGCTTGACTGAACGGTGCCTGTTGATAATGCAAACCCCTCAAAACATGTGCTGTAGATTTTGAATGGTTATCCTGATTAAATTCAACATCAATTCCGTTATTTTGAAAATCAGATTTTTTATAAGTTTCCATAAAAAATCCTCTGTTATCACCAAAAATTTTGGGTTTAATTAATATAACATCTTTAATACTTTGAGGAATAAATTCGAACGGCATTTTTTCTCTCCTATAAAAAGTATTATACACGAAAACTATCTATTAGCGCAACGGGTAATAGATTTATTTACACTTAAGGCTAATAATTTTTGTAGAAAGGGAACATCTTTATGAAAAAATGGCTAATATTATTATTTTTAATTAGTATGACACAATTAACAGGAGCGGCAATGGAGAACAAAATTAAATTTGACGATGAAACTTATCATCTTTCAAACCCTGAAAGTAAAACAAAGAATTATAATTATTACTTAAAAGACGAAAATATAGAAAATTGGCATACACGAATTAATATTCAAAATTTGCCTGATAAAACAAACGCAACAGAAGCAGCTGCAGAATTTGCGCACCTAATTCAATCTGAACATCCCGGAGCCTCTGTTTTGGTCTATCCTGACGCAGGAATGGTAGGCTATTTGTTGTCAGCAAATAATTGCTATGAATATAATACTATCTTTTTTTATAAGGGTAAAAAAGGTTTAGACAGGTTTGATTATTCGAGAAGATTTTATGACAGCGAAAATGGAGACCATGCGGGAGCAAGAAAATCAGCAGTAGAATTTGCTGAAAAATATAATAAAAAATATATGGAAATGGTTAATAAGACAGCTCCAAAATATAAAATAGATTAATATATCGGGACTTATGTCCCGATTTATTTAGGAATAATTTGCAGGGGTTAAACATTTCATGTTATAATCTTTCTAAAAGGAGATTATATGACTGTATTAAAGATTGAAAGGTTACCTCATAACAAATTTTTGCCGGAATACAAAACGGAAGGCGCTGCAGGAATGGACTTGTGTGCCGCAATATCTGAACCTATTACTCTTAAACCGCTTGAAAGAGCTTTGGTGCCTACAGGTTTGAAAATTGAACTTGAACACGGTTATGAAGCGCAGATAAGACCGCGTTCGGGACTTTCAATCAAACACGGAATTACATTGATTAATTGCGTTGGAACAATTGATGAAGATTACAGAGGAGAGGTTTGTGTGCCTGTCGTGAATATTTCCAACGAAACATACACTATTCAGCCTGATGAAAGAATTGCACAAATGATTATCGCACGCGTTGAACAGGCAGAAATTAAAGTTGCCGTTGAATTGACTGAAACAGTACGCGGTGCAGGCGGTTTTGGCTCAACAGGAAAATAATTTAGATATCTTCAAATACGCTTTCGTCAAGCAATATGTCATGACCCATATTGTGCATTAAATCCAGGTATGCACGGTAATAAACCTGCATTGCATTTATGTATTCATTTAGAATTTCTTTGTGAGCGTTTTCATTAATAAACACGTTTAACAAAGCTGTCTGCCCCTTCACATATCTTTCGCGCGACATATTCAATATTGCTTCGGAATCTTTCAAGATATCTTTGTAATAATTCATGTTTTCTTTAGCATATTTAAATCGGTTATAATCCTGTTTCAACGCATATTTTAATTTGTTTTCAAAAGACAATCTGTCAATATGCGCTCTTTCAAGAACGATTTTTGCACGATTAATTTCGGGTCTGTATGAATACAATAAAGGAATATCTAAACTTCCGCCAACAAAGGCACCCTCAGTTTTTCCGTCGCCCGAAAACGCATATCCGCCTGCAAGAACCATATCGGGAATAACTTTATGTCTTGCCTCAGAAAGTTCGGCTCTTGATTGTACAATGTTATCATCAGAAATTCTCAGAGAATAGCTGTATTTCATTGCAACATCTTCTACTGTCTTGTAATCCGGAAGTTGAAGCTCCAAAAGTGTTATGTGCTCCTGAAACAAAGATGTTTCTCTTACGTCATACATGTTTGTCGTATCTTCAAGATTTAAAACATTATTTAGATGAAATTGTGCATATAAAAGGTCTGCTTTTGCTTTATTCAATGAAATAATTTGTTTTTTATACTTCATATCTGATTGAAGCTTTTCAATCTCGTAGTTTTTTGAATTTTTCGGTTTGTTATCAGCCAAAAGTATCATATCTTTAAACAACTCGCCTCTTTGTTCTAAGATAGAAACAACTGTTTTCATATAAACTACGTCAAAATAAGCACTCATTACATCAATTTTAAGGTTCAACTCTTCTTGTTTAATTTTATTTTCAAGAAGGTTTAATTTAGCAATAGCGGCCTTTTTTCTCACGCCTCTTTTGGCAATTTCAACCGGAACAGCGATACCTGCCTGACTTGAATTTGTCCGCGCAATAGAACCCATAAGAACATTAGACTGAAGCTGAGGATTTTTAAGTGCGTTTGCCATTTTAACTTCCTGCTTCAAAATATCAATTTCTTTGCGTTTTGCCTGTAAAACAAGGTTATGTTTAAGCGCAAGATGAACCGCATCATCTGCCGAAATCCTTATTATTTCTGCATTTGAAGGTAATGTTACACTTATCAGGGTAATCGCAAGTATAAATATCTTTTTCATACAAATATATTATACAGCAAACATTTTCGGATGTCCTGCGACGTTAATTAATATGTCGATAACTTTTGGCATTTGACATTTAAATGAATAGCCACCGTTTCTTAGTGAGCATTTTGAACAATCGCATTTGATAGAATAGCATTCCAATGCCTGTTCTGTCCAATTCTGAGTAACAGATTCCGAAATTTCTCCGTTATTTTGAGGATAAAACACACTTTCCATAAGACCACTCCCGATTTTACACAATTACATTATGACGTATTTTCAAAAGGTTTTAATCCTTTATACAGATGATAATCGGAAACTAAAAAAGTATATTTGTCTTTTGAGAATATTTTTGTCGGGATAGCAATCCCGACCTACAATTAAAAATTAAAAAAATCTCTGGGTTTAATTTGGAAAAATTCCATAATTTGAATTAGCATTTTAGTACTTATTTTTCTTTCGCAACGCTCTACATGCCCAATATATTTATCATTCATGCCTAATATCTCCGACAATTTTTCTTGAGTAAAGCCTCTAAGTTCCCTATAATATCGGAGTTGTTTACCAACATTTTTATAAAAATATTGTTCAAAACTTG
>CAJUPC010000007.1 GCA_910588555.1 Candidatus Gastranaerophilales bacterium | reverse complement strand
GCAAAAATCCTTCAGCTAAGGTTTTGGTATATTCTTGTACTTCAAGGAAAATATCTTGAATAATAGCTTTGCTTGTTGCATCAACATCATCAAGTTCATTTTCATAAATAAAATTAATGGTATCATAATTTAGCGGAAGTCTGAAATCTTTTCCGAAAGTTATTTTTTTATCCCAATCATATTGACCGTCAGTATCAAAAATGACTTTTGTTCCGTCAATCTGTGTGATAATATTATTTAAGAATAATGTTGTATTTTCAAGGCTGTTTGAGCATACCAGCAAGTTACTTTCAAGAATAGAACGGTCAACTTTAAGGCTGCATTTTTGCTGTGCAAGTTCGCCTAAAATAAGAGGAGTTTCAAGTGGTATAATATCAAGAAGTTCAGTTGCTGGAAGTGATGATACTGCTGCATTTAAAGATGGAATTGTACCATTGTAATTTTTAAGAATACCTTCTTTGTCAAAAGTGAAAAGTAATTTTACTATGGCAAAATTTGAGTCAGAATCTGTTTTCAAATTCATAACTTGCGCCACGTATGGATTATTCTCATCTTCAATTATGACAAATCCTGATAATGCAAGGTTATCTTTAACATCATAGGCAATTTTTACAAGATTATTCTTAATTTCCAATACTTTCATATACGTCCTCTCTTTGTGAACATTTTATCATGAATATTTTATTTTTGTACAGAGTCTTGCAGTTTATTGTAAATCTCAATTGTAATTAAGCATATTTTTAAATTTCTTTTAACAAGACTTTTTATTGTTTCTTTATAGCATTTTAGTAAAGCTTTATTCAGACCGTTTTCTTCCACCAACAGCGTGCGGATTTTATCGGAATATTCTTTATCTCGTGTGTTGGGTTCAATTTTGTCGGCTATAAATATAATTTTTTCAAAATCCGACATATCGAGTCTGCCGAGTGTATGCCATCTTATTGCGGATAAAATATCGTCATCGGTTACGTTAAATTCATTTTTTGCATAATGCGCACTAACCGGAGCATGAAGTGTTTTGTAATTCAACATTTCAGCTTCTTCTACCTCAAGATTTTCCTTAATTATTTCAAGAAGTTTCTCATTAGAAAAACATTTTGCGCAGTCATGCAAAAGCCCGGCAAGGTATGCTTTTTCAGGATTGAATCCAAATTTTTGCGCAAGTTCTTTTGCACACTCGGCAGTTCCCAGCGTGTGGATGTATCTTTCATCGCTTAAATTATCTTTTAGCCAATTATTTATATAAGTTATGTCTTTCAATGTATTCTCCGACTTCTTTGGGTACCATGTTACTAATTGATTTGTTTTCTTTAATTCTTTGTCTTATTTCTGTAGAAGATATGTCTTCGGGAGCTCTTTCAAACAAAACAAATTCAATCAAATTTTTTAATTTTTCAGCTTCATACCAGCTGTCGAAATTTTTATAAGCGTCTTTGCCGATAATAAAGCTTATTTTTCCCTCAATATCATATTTTTCATAGAGTTCTAATATTGTGAGGTATGTGTAAGATTTACCTTTTCTTTTATATTCTATATCAGAAATTTCAAAATGTGGATAATTCTTGACAGCCATTTCAACCATTTTGTATCTGTGTTCGCTTAGTGCTGTATTTTTATGTGGAGGATTAAATGCGGGGATAAAAATAATTTTATCAAATCCGAATTGTTCGTAAGCACATTGCGCCATTTTTAAATGTGCATTATGTATGGGGTTAAAAGTACCTGCAAAAATACAAAGTTTCATATTCTTATTTTAAAACAAAAAAAAGCAGAACGCTTGTTCTGCTAAAAATTTTGTAGGGGAAAAATTAAATTGGAGTTAAAATTTATATCATTTTTGATAATTAGCTAAATTAAATGCAAAGCTTGTTTGTTTGCCATTGCTATGAAGTTCATCTGAGCAAACAGCAGTTCTGAGCGGTCTTCAAACGGCTGATTATTATTGACGGTAATCTCATTTTCATAAATGCTTTTCAGTTTGTCGTCAATTTTTTTCAAATTTGCTGTAGCCATTTTTTTCGTCCTCTCTTGTCTGTATAGTGTTGTAGAGGAAGCAATCCTCTTTTTGCTCTGTTCTGGTTTTTAAATCTCTCTTGTGTATATATAAAGTATATACAAATCTCTTAATTTCAATTTTGCTATTTCTTGTTACATTTCGTTACATTCTTTTTTAAAAGTCAATTATTGCGTGAAGAATGTTTTTATATCTATATAGGGGAAACTATGCTCGACAACGATGTCAACAAAAAACAAATAAATCAAATGCAGTTTCAGTCTTTAACACCGCAGCAGCAGGAAATGTTAAGACAGCAGATTGCTATGCAGGCTGTTAATCCTGAACTTTTGAAAGAAAATATTCAGGATACTTATGTTGCCAACAGAGTTGCCGAAACAACTGATGACCCAAAAGCAATGCTTGCAACAGCAGGTATTGCTGTTCCTGCATGGTTTGCGATATCTCAGGGAATGGATGTTTATGCGAAAAAATCCCGTGGAAATTTTGAAGATACAATTCATCATAAGATTGGACAATTCGGTGATGATGCAGTGAGCCGTTTCCAGAACAGTAGTTTTGGAAAATCAGGTTTTTGGGCATCTGTTCAAAATGCAGGCACAAAAGTTAAAGGATTTTTAAAGAAAAATCTAATAGACAGATTTAGGGTAACACGTGCCTTTGCATATACACCATCTAAACCCGAACTTGATATGGTTAAGGGAAACTGGAATGGCGGTATCGGATTTGTAGCATTTGACTGCAAACAACACGATGAACAATTTATTAAGCCGCTTCAAAATATTGAAGATTTGGGCTGTTATGCAGGTACAAAAGAAGATATTTCAAGATATAAAAAATTAATTTCTAAAGCTGCAACAGCAAAGGAAAAAGCTGAACTAATGCAGCTGGCAGAGTTTGAATGCTTATCAAAATACAGCAGACAAGGTGCTAAAACCGGTGCAGTATTGGATGCAGCAATGGAAAGTTTTAGAAATCTTGATATAGTTGAACGTGCAAATGTTTTGAAAGATATGAAAGCCTTTGAATGGGGCTATAAAAATTTTGCCGAAATGGAGAAAATCGGCAAAAATATGCAGGACCATCTTCCCCGTGTATTTGAAGCCGCGGCTAATGCTAATAAAAAAATGTACGCAATGATGACTGGTACTGCGGCAACTGCAATGGGCAGAGCAAAACATTTCTTATTCGGCAGAAAGGTTTATGCTTCTGAAACCGCAAATAAAATGGGTGCATTCTTAGGTAATAAAAATTTAACATTGCCTGAAAATAAAGAGTGGCTGGAAGCTCTTCAACGTACCGGGTATGATAAAAAATTGCCTAAATCAATTTTTGGTAAATGGCTTGCTAAATATGCAAACCTTGTAATGGAAGGTGCGACAAACAGAGTTGCTGGCGGAAAACTTGTTGCAATTGCTCAGGCGGCATATCTTGCCGACGTAATTTATAAATCTGCTAAAGCTGAGGGCGGAGGCGGAGAAAAATTCAAATCGTTTACGGAACGCTTCACTGAAATGGTTGCATTCTTCGTTTGTATGCCAATGGCTGTTCAAATGATGCACAAAATTGGCGGTTTGCAGTATGCGGGTATGGATAAAAAAGCAGTTGAAGCATATCGAGAAAAACTTGCAGCATTTAATGAAAAAGCAATGTCAGGCGGTTTTGCAGACAAAGCAGAATATAAAGAAGCAAGAAAAGCTTTGAAAGCAGAACTTAATGCAGGCGTTAAAAATCCGATAACTAAATTATTCAAGAAAGTCGGAAGAATTGTTTCTGTCGGTCTTGAACAAATCAGACCGTATGACAAAAAAGATATTGCAGATATTGCCGCAGACGGTACAAAAACTTATAGAAAAGGTATTGGTAGCAAGATTAAAGACTTGTTCCGCCATCCGAAATTCGGAATGAAACAAATGGCAGGTTATCCGATGAGAATTGCTCTGGGTATGTTTATACTTCTGCCGTTCTTCAGTAAACTTGCGGTAAAAGGTTCGCACCTGTTATTTGGCAAACCTAAAAAATCATTGCTTGATGAGGGAAAAGAACCTGAAAAAGCACCTGCAGAAATTAATCCTAATACTGTTCAGCTTCCTCCTCAATTGCAGCAGCAAACAATGACAACTCAGCAAGGCTCAACAAATCTACTTGATAAATATAAAAACAGTAATGCAGTAAAAACAAACGGTGATACAAATACTTATGTTCCCAGTCCGGAGCCGTTCAGACCCGCAGGGCAGGCTAATGAACCTGTAAGAAATTATGTTCCGTCACCGGTTGGTGCACAGCTTGCAAATAATGAAGATTTGTCAGCAGCTGACGCGGCAATGAAAAGAGCGCAGGCGGCTGAGCAACTGGCTCTGCAAACTTTGAAAATGGGATAGCTTCTGTAAATTGCTTGCCCTGATTAACAAGGCATGTTATAATACCTTTGGAGGTTCTTATGACAGCTGTATTTGATTATAAAAGTTTTGCAAAAAATTTGACAAAGCAGGCAGAAAGCAGTATGCCTGATGATATTGCTCTTTCACATAAAAAAGAGTTTTTAGACAGGATTTATAACTTTACTTATATTGCAGGTGAAGCTTTTTCAAAAGATGAAAATATTGAAAATTCGGATACAAAAAAAATGCTTACTCAAATTATTTCCGAATGGACTTTTCATAAATACGTTGATTTGCTGCGTTCGGACATTCCTGCTATGTACCATGAAAGTATTTTGCAAAAATTGGGTTATGTAGCTTTTGAAATGACAAGAGAGTCTACTCTGGGTAATTTATCAAAAGATGAAATGCTAAAACTCGTTGAAATACAACTTAAAAAATCTTTTGAAAAATCGTGTTTGCACCTTTTATCAAACGGTTTAATCTCGCAAGATGTTTATGACAGTGCAATGAAGCAATCAAGTATCGATACTTTTATACCTGCTGTAAAACCTCAAAAATTTAATACATTTTCATATACGGTTACAGCTTTGTGTTTCGGTTTAATTACGATTGCTGCAAATATTTTTTATTACGAATATCAGCACCTCGATGTTTTGAATACTGTTGCAATTGTTCTTTTGTCAATGTATATCGGTTTTTACATCGGTGTTAAAAAATTTAGTAAGTAAGATTATTGAATTAATAAAATAAATATGTTATAATGTAATCAGCTCTGTACGGATGTTTATTTTGTTCCTACATTTTTTATAATAGGGAGAAAAGACTCCGACAGGATGTGAAGTATACCCGCCGATTTTTTAATCGCCAGCGGGAAACGGATAATCCGGGGCATTCACCCACCTGCGAGACCACGCAGGCAACAAAATCACGTTCGTACGGGGCTTTTTTATTTATCATTTTATATTTTTAATAATTGCCTGTTCGGGTAATATGTGCTATAATTTGTGTATGAATATACCGTCTATTATAATTTCAGAACACTCAAGCACGATTGAACTTTTGAAACTTTATATTAATCAGTTTGAAAAGTTTTCGTTTCTTGCCGGAACTTCTGATATTTCTAAGGCTTTTGAAGCAGTTAAAGAACTGCAGGGAAAAGTTCTTGTTATAGTTGATGTCTCTGATTATCAAGAACAAGGATTGAATTTTGTTTCTAAAATTACATCAGAATTCAAAAATTGCAGAGTGCTTGTTTTGTCAGACAAACCTGATGTGGACTTAGTTATAAGAGCAATGAGAATAGGTGCTTATGATTTTCTTTCTATACCTGTAATTAAAAAGGGATTTTTTGATGTGCTCGATAAAGTGTATTGTGATTTAACGAATTCAGCGCCTAAAAAGTCAAAATGTCGTGTGATTACTGTTTATTCCAATAAAGGCGGTGTCGGAAAAACTTCTATTGCAACAAATTTGGCGCTTGAACTTGCTAAAATTACCAAAGAAAATGTTGCATTAATTGATTTGAATTTTCAAATGGGTGATGTTACAACATTTTTGGATTTAAAGCCGTCTTTCAATATTTCCTATATGCTTCAAAATTTGAATAAAATAAATGAAGATTTTCTTCTTTCAACGCTTGAAAAATACAAAGACACAAGTCTTTATGTACTTGCAGACCCTCCGTATTTTAAGCAAGTTGACGATATATCTTCAAAAGATATTCAGAAATTGTTTAATATATTAAGAGATACTTTTTCATACGTTGTTGTTGACACTTCGGGAAGTTTTGAAGCAAGGGCAATGAATGCGCTTGAAAATTCAGATTTAATTTTTCTTGTTACAATCGTAAATCTGCCAGCTTTGAGAAATTGTCAAAGATGTTTGGAATTGTTTGAAAAACTCGGTTTTGATAATGACAAAGTTCAGGTTCTTATTAATCGTTATATGGAAAACGATGAGATTAAAGCTGAAGATGTGGAAGAAGTTCTTGGCAGAAAGCTTTACTGGAAAATTCCGAACAATTACTTCACAATGATGTCGGCCATTAATAAAGGAGTTCCTGTTGCTGATGTGAATTCAGATTCCAATGTTGCATTAAGCTATAAAAATTTGGCTTTAATGGTATCTGATGATATTTATCGTCAAAAATTACACAAAAGAGAAAGGTTTGAACATTGATTGAAAAAAGTAAACTCAGTGCCAGATTTATAAAAAAAGAAACTGAAAAACAAGTTGATGAAATAAAAAATGAACCTTCGAAATTAAAACTTAAAAAGGAAGTTTCCGTTGAAATACCTGAGGTACAGCCAAAAATTATAGAGCAAAAGCAGGATATTTCAAACGATATTAAAAAAGAACTTTTTGAGAAAATATATTCTGTTCCTGTTTGGTTTGATTATACATCGACAGAACAAAAAGATTTGATTAAAAGTTTTTTGTCAAAAAAAGCAATCGAGTGCGATATTGATGAACTTGCTGAAAAACTTTATTTTGAAATATGCGGATTTGGTTCATTAAATCATCTTATAGCACAGGAGAATGTCACTGCGGTATTTGTGAACGGCACAAAAAGTGTACATATTGAAATATCAGGCAGGATTTTGAATACTGAAATTAAACTTTCTGATAAAGAACTGCAATTTATATTAAACAGTATTTTGCATAAAACTAACTCTGACAGCGCGATTGTAAATTTGAAAATTAAAGATTTGCATGTGACTGTAATTAAGTCTGAAATTTCGCCTGACGGTGTAAATATTTTTATAAGAAAAAGTGCTGCTTATGATTATGAAAAATTTATCAAAAGCGGTGTTGTAACTAAAGAAATTTTTGAATTTATTGTTTCTGCAATAAAATCTAAAAAGAATATTGTTATATCAGGTGATATCAACGCAGGAAAAACTGTTTTTCTTGATGTGCTTTTAAACTCATCGCTAAAACATGATAGAATAGTTCTTCTTGAAGACAATTCTCAAATAAACTTTAAAAGCGACTTTGTCTCGCGATATATAATAAACAAGAAATCAGAAAATTATTTGAATTTAGTATCTGATGTTTTGAAATTGTCACCTGAATTTATTGCGGCGGATTTTAACGAACCTGTATCGGAAATTTCAGAATATTGCGGGAATATTACTACTTTGAGAGCTTCTTCAATCGAAGCCGCAATGTTAAAACTTACATCTGAATTTATCAAAGCGGAAAGTCTGCCTGAAAAGAATGCGAAAATTAAAGTTTTAAGAAATTATGATTATATTGTTCAAATAAACAAGACTGCTGACGGTTTGAGGGTTACTGCTATAGCAGAACTTACGCCTGCAAGAACTGCTGCTCAATCAGTTAAATTCATTGCTCGTTTTAAAGATAATGATTATGTATTTTGAAGTTAGCCAGCACTTTTTGAAGCAGAAGCAGCTAGTTTAGTATTACTCATTTCGTTAAATATATTCTTAATTTTAGACTCGTTTATGGAAATTGAAGGTAGTTTGTCTATTTTCGGCTCAATGTATTTTTTCATAATATATTTGTCTACAAATTTGTTTACGGGTTTTGCCAGAAGTACAAGTGTCACAAGACCTGAAACGGTTTTTACGAGTTTGTTTTTAAATATCAATGATGTTTGATGTCCTTTTAAAGCTGTTCTTGAAGCTTGATATGCAAAATCTCCGTCCTTAAACATTTCTTTCATTGCAGGTAAAACTTGATGATATTTTTTATAAACATTTTTAGGGATTTTTTCAATCTCGTTGTTTTTGAGTGCAGTGAAGATTTCATAGGTTTTTTGTGCATTTTCTTCTGCAAATTTTATAATTTTTTCTTTATCACAAGCGGATAGTACGTATCGTTTTGTAAAAAAGGTGTTATATAATTTTTTGAATATATTTATTGTATTTTTTTCGTTGTTTCGTGACGTAATTTTGTTTTCTAAGCTTGAAATGATTGTGTTTTTAAATGTATCAAAATCAGCAAGAGTATTGCCGTGCACTTGCTCAATTACATCTCTTGTATGTTTGTATATTTCATCTTTAGCGTTTCCGCTAATTCCTGATTTATCCATTCTTCCCAGAGGAGAAACCGCACATTGACCTGCATAAATTACTAAAGGAAGGGCGAGAATATTAGTTACTCCCTGATATACAGCTTCTTTGAATGCTCTTCTTGCGCTCGGGTTGTAATTATCCTTGTCGTTTTTGTATTTGTCATAAATATCAGCGCCTAAATACATAAACGCAGGTGCCCATAGTGCTGCCCCGAGTTTCGGTGCAATTTCTGAAATTGCCGTGCCTGCTTCGTTTGAATATGACATAAGCATAATTCCCGTTTTGTTCAACGGGTCTTTGTATGGTTTAGACTGTTCGGTTACAGGATTAATAGTAGTCATGACTATTTATATATAAACATGTAAATATTTTTTTTGCTATCTGTTTTGGTGTATAATTTAATTATGGAAAGAAAATTTGAAATATCTTCTAAATATAAACCCGCAGGCGACCAGCCCAAAGCAATTGAAGAACTGGTTGAGGGAATTAATAACGGAGAAGATTCTCAAACTCTTCTCGGAATTACAGGTTCGGGAAAAACTTTTACAATTGCAAATGTTATTGAGAAAGTTCAAAAACCAACCCTGATTATTGCTCACAACAAGACTCTTGCGGCTCAATTGTATAATGAATTTAAAGAACTCTTTCCGAATAATGCTGTTGAATATTTCATAAGCTATTACGACTATTATCAGCCAGAGGCATATATTCCCAGAACTGATACATTTATTGAAAAAACAGCCTCAATTAATGAAGAAATTGACAGACTTCGGCACAATGCAACAAGATGTTTGTATGAAAGAAACGACGTTATTATCGTTGCTTCTGTCAGTTGTATTTACGGTTTAGGTTTGCCTGAAAATTATTTCAGGGGTTCTGTTGAGCTTAACGTAGGTGATGAAATTGCACGCGATGACCTTTTAAAACATCTTGTCAGTGTTCAGTATACAAGAAACGATTTGGTTCTTGAACGCTCAACATTCAGAGCGAGAGGCGATATTGTCGAAATCATGCCTGCTTATGAAAAAATTATTACAAGAATTTATTTCTTTGGTGATGAGATAGAAAAAATTGTGAGGATTGACAATGTAACGGGCGAAGTTCTTGAAACTCCCGAAAAAGTTGTTATTTATCCTGCTGTTCACTATCTTTCTTACGATGAAAATGTTGATGAAACTATTTCTTTGATTAAACAGGAATTACAGCAAAGATTGGCAGAACTTAATAACGAGAATAAACTTGTAGAGGCTCAAAGGCTTGAACAGCGCGTTAAATATGATATTGAAATGATTAAAGAAATGGGATATTGTTCGGGAATTGAAAATTATTCAAGAATTATCGAACGTCGTCCGCCGGGCTCTGCTCCCGCAACTTTGTTAGACTATTTTCAAGGTGATTTTTTAACTGTAATTGACGAGTCTCATGTTACTCTGCCTCAGTTAAAAGGTATGTTCCATGGTGATTCCTCAAGAAAAACAACTTTGATTGATTACGGGTTCAGATTGCCGTGTGCAAGAGATAACAGACCGTTGAAAAATGAAGAGTTTTTTAAAAAGGTTCATCAAAAAATTTATATTTCAGCAACCCCTTCAGATTTTGAACGCTCAACTTCATCTCGTTTAGTGGAACAAATTATTCGTCCGACAGGCCTGGTTGACCCGAAAATTTCTGTACGTCCTATTGAATCGCAAATTCAGGATTTGAAAACTGAAATTCAAAAGCGCACAGATAAAAATGAAAGAGTTTTGATTACTACTCTTACAAAGAAAATGGCGGAAGATTTGACCGATTTCTTTATACAGGAAGGAATTAAAGTTCGATATTTGCATAGTGAAATTCAATCGCTTGAACGTGTTGAAATTCTGAGAGATTTGCGTCTCGGTGAATTTGATGTTTTGATAGGTGTAAACCTTTTAAGAGAGGGACTTGATATCCCCGAAGTTTCGCTCGTTGCTATTATGGATGCAGATAAAGAAGGATTTTTGCGTTCAGAAACAAGTTTGATACAGACAATAGGGCGTGCAGCTCGTAATGCTTGCGGTGAAGTTATTATGTATGCAGACAGAATGACAGAGTCAATGGAAAAAGCTATATCAGAAACAGAACGACGACGCAAAATTCAGATGGATTTCAATACAAAATATGGCATTATTCCTCAAACAATTAAAAAGCCTATTGAAAATAATCTTCTTTCTCTTGTAGCCAGTTACAGAGATTTGGAAGATATTGTTGCGGAAGAAATGGTTGAACACAATATCAGCAAAAAAGATTTGCCGAAACTTATTGACCAGCTTGAAAAAGATATGCACAAAGCCGCAAAAATACTTGATTTTGAACGCGCTGCAGAAATTCGCGACAAGTTGAAAAAATTGCGCGAAATGGCAAAAAGTTGATAATTATTATTTATCAATAATCGTTTATGCCTCAATCAATGATTTTGCAAATTCTATTGATTGTTCGTTTATTTCTCCGCCAGCAAGTTCTGCAAGAGCTTTTATACGGTTTTCACCTGTCAAGACATATACATCTACTTTAGTTTCATCGTTTTGTGATTTTCTTACGTAGAAGTGTTTGGCTGCTTTTGACGCAATGATAGCCTGATGTGTAATCAAGATTATTTGATGATATTTGGAAAGTTCTACAATTTCATCAGCAACAGATTGTGAGGCTTTCCCTGAAATTCCCGTATCAATTTCATCAAATATTACCGTATTAATATCATCACTTTGCGCGAAGATTGATTTTATTGCAAGCATTACACGTGATATTTCACCGCCTGACGCTACTTTAGCAAGCGGTTTTAAGTCTTCCGAAACATTTGTTGAGATAAGAAATTCAATATTGTCACATCCATCAGAACTTAATTCTTTGTCAGTAACAGATATTTCAAATCTTGCTTTCGGAAGTTCCAGTTTTTCCAATTTTTCTTGAACTAATGCTGAAAGCACATGTGCGTAATTTTTTCTGTTTTCACTTATTTCTTTTGCGGTACTTTCAAGTTTTTTGCGCGTTTGAGCGATGTTTTCTTCAAGTTCTTCGATATTTTGAGTCGAAAATTCGATTGCATTAAGCTCTTTTGATAAGTTTTCAAATGTTTCCATAACCGATTGAAGTGAACCGCCGTATTTTCGTTTTAATCTTTCAAGAAGATATTGTCTTTCTTGAATTTGGTTTAATCTTTCAGTATCATTGTCAAGATTTTGACTGTAATCCCGCAAACTGCTTCCGACTTCACGCAAATTTTCAATTGCGTCTATCAGATTTTGTTCTAGTTCTTCCAGATTATCGTCAAGGCTTGAAGCTTTAGAAATGTTTTGTTTAATTTTACCGAGCGCTTCCATAATTGAGCCGTCATCACCGTTTATAGCCCAGTATGAAGTTCCTGTCAATTCTTTCAGCTTTTCTGCATTTTCAAGTACTTCTAACTCTTTATCCAGTTCTTCATCTTCTGTTGCTGAAATTATGTTTGCCTCATCAATTTCATTTATTTGGAATTTTAAAAATTCAATTTGATTTTCAGTCATATCAGACGCATTTTTAAGTGCTTCAAGTTGATTTTGCATCTGTTGATATTCTTTAAATTTCTCTTTGTAATCTTGCAGCTTTTGACCGTATAAGTCTTTTGCATAAGTATCAAGCAGGTTTATGTGATATTTTGGCTGCATGAATGTATAAGTTTGGTGTTGTGAATGAATATCAAGGAAATAAGTTTTTAACTGTTTTATAAAATCTTGATTGACAAGAGTTCCGTTTACTCTTGAACGAACTGCATTCGGGCTGATTTCTTTAGTGATTACAATTTCATTTCCGAAATTATCAACGCCGTTTTCTTCAAAAATTGCGGAAAGATTATGTTTCGAATTTTCGATAACAAGTTCAATTACAGCCTTATCTTTGCCGTGTTTGATAACATCTTTTGAAACGCGCGGTGAAAATGCAATTTCTGCCGCATTTATAAGAATACTTTTACCTGCGCCTGTTTCACCCGTAATTACATTCAATCCCGAATGAAAATTTGCAGTCAGTTCGTCAATTAATATATAATCTTTTATCCTTATTTGCTTAATCATATTTACAGCATAAAACAAGAATACTGTAAGGGCAAGATTTTAACTCCTTTTAACAAAATAAAAAGCCCCTTTAGGGGGCTTTCTATCGTATGTATAGACAAAGAAGAATTGTTATGCTGCGCCTCGCGTTAAACGGCACCGCTCACAAGTGTAACGAAAACTCAACGTTTCCGTTGACGCTTGTTCGTCTCTCACTATCGTTCGTGCCTCTGCTCGGCTTGTTAAAAATGCATGTCGAAAGAAGAAGGCATTCCGTTCAGTTTTTCATCTTCCATACGCATTGCAGAACCGATAGTGAAGCTTTCTGCGTACATTTTGTTAATTTTATATGTAAGGTCACCGCTGAATACTTCTTCGTTTTCTTCCAAAAACTTAAATAGAGGTTCGGTTGGAGATTTTACGATGTTTCCAAGCGTGTCGCCTGCTTGTTTTAGGGTTCTTTCTCCTATATCAGGAACTTTTACGTTCATCCCGAACGGTTTATATGGTCTGTTAAATGATGCTCCTGTATCTGCCATTGTTTTTCCTTTTTTAACTAAGTACGTTTAAGGTATCGGCAGAATTTCTTTAAAAATTCAATGATTTGTTATTAATTTTTACAAATGTTAATGTATATCTTTTGGAGGTAAATTTGTTTTAAGTTTGCTTATATCAAGGTCAATTACTCCGCCGCTTGCTCTATATAATGCACCTTTAAGTTCTTGTACATATTTAGCGTCCACTCCGGCGTTACCGTTATTTACAAGACTTATTATTTGGTCTATATGTTTTTGAGCATTTACCGGCATATCAGGGTGTTTTTGAATTTGTTCAATCATTGGACGGCAGCCTCTTGCCCAGTTATCTTCTGCACATTCTGCGGCGTAGTTATAAATACTGTCTGCACCGCCTTCGGCTCTGGGTTTTATGTGTTCTATTGTAGCAATAGAGCGTTCAATTAATCTGTGTGCTATTTCTCTGTTGTTTTTTCGTGAATATTTGATAATAAAAGCTTCAAACATATCTTGTGATGACGGTAGTTTTTCAGCCATATCTAAAAGTTTTTTCTGATGTTTTGGCTCTATATTTCTTGTAAATTTATATATTAATCCGATAAATTTTTTACGACTGAATGTTACTTTCGGTTTTCTTCCAAACATTTCATCGTAGGAGTCTTGGATAATTGTATGCAGTTCTTCCATTTTTTCTTCGGAAACTCTTTTGCGACAATATTCGTATATTTTGCCAAATACCTTGCTTTGTTTATCTATCAATTTTGCTTCAAGATCATGTTTTTTTGTTTCTAAAAGTTTTGCTAAGTTTTTTTCAGGGTATTGCTCTTGAAGTGTTAATAAGAGCTGGAAAACTTGTTTTTCAAGCGGTTTCATATAGTTTTCAAATTGTTTTAAAACTTCTAAAATATTTTTACTTGGTCCTTTAAAAAGTCCATCAGCATCCATTCTGGATACAACAGAAGGATCAATCATTTTTTTACCGCAGCAGACACAGGTAACTCCATAACCTGCAAGAGATGTTACTGCATTTCTGCTATTAGATGCATATATTTTGGGTGCTTTTGCGCTAAAAGATACAGTATCTTGATTCAGTACAGGATACCTGTACTGAGAATAATCAGAATGATTATTCTTAAACTCTTTCCTTGCTAAAAATAAATTACTTATCACAGGTGTTATGCGCATATAAAATTAAGGCAACTGATAAAAAATTTTTGCGCGTTTGTTAATTTATTGTTACATCACTAATAGAACTTATATCTATATTAATTGTACCTTCTGAATGATAGTATAATTCTTCTTTAAGATTTTCAATATATTCTTTTTTGCATAAGCCTTTTTTATAAAGAGAAATCAATTTCTCTGCCTGTAATTGTGCGTTTTCAGGCATATACGGATTTTCTTCTATTTGCAATGTCATAGGATAATGGTGGCGGGAATTGTTGCAGTAAGTGCATTCAAGTGCGAAATTGAGCGAGTTATTTTGTCCGTTCATGCATTTAGGCTGTAAGTGTTCAAAAGTTCCGACTGACGGATGAATTAAGTTTAATGCAATGATTTCCGGACGTTTTCTGGCATTTTTTACTACAAATGCACAAACTTCATCGCTAGAACGTGGAAGTCTTCTTGCAATTTTTATAATTTCTTCTTTTATTTTTTGCTCTTCTACATTTTTGCATATATTTTTGATTTTATGTATAAAAATCCTGCGGCTGAACGGTTTGTGCGGCTCGGGGTCAAAAATTATATCATTTGTTTTTATAATAAGTTTTCTAAGTGCTCTTGCTGTCTTTTTAGGTAAAATCCGTCGATAAAAGCTTATTTTATTGAATATAGAACTTTGAATTTTTACTAAGGCAAGCTCGTGTATGTCTTTTTTCATTAAAAGAAGTTCTTGGAAATTTTTATCGGGATATTTAACAGCCATACTCTTAAACATATTAAAAACCTGTCTTTCAACAGGGTGCATAATTTTTTCAAACGGTTCAAGAAACGGAATTGCATTTATTGCTGTGTCTGAAAGTTTTTTGTTTTCAAGGAGGATTGTGTAAACATCAGGATGAAGCATTTCTAAACCGCAGCACAAACATGGAATATGAAAATTAAATAAATTTTTCAATTCCCGTCGGGTAAGCGGAATTTCTTTGCATTTGAAAGAAATGTTTTCGGTTTTTACAATCTTTTTCTCCATAAGCGTCCGCTTATATTATTCCCTAAAATTATATATTTAAATCTATAAATCTCTCATTTTCTCCGACATTTGTAATTTTTAATTTATTTATGTCTGACGGATTAAATTGAAATATATTTGCAGATGAAAAGAATGCTGGACGTTTACTGTTTTTGTAAGGTGTTATTTCAATTGTATTTCCTTGCGGGAAGAATTTTGCAAGCAGTGTTTTTAGTTTTTCAATAATAGGATTTGGTACAGCACATAATTTTCCATAGCTTTCTGTCCCTCTAATGTTTAGAAAAATTCTTGGAACATACGTTTTATCAATGTGAGGAGTATAAGTTTGCAGCTGTTTATCTATTGCTGAAATTTGTCCGTCTGTATTAGTCGGAACGTAATGAGACATTATTGAAACAAAACTTTTTTTATCGTTCATTCTTGCAATAATATTTACTGCATTACAGCCGTTCAATGCATCTGTGTATATTGTGTTAATTTTGTCAGGAGCAATTATTGCTGCAATAGATTGGTTCATGTCACAATGAACAATATTTTTTGCCCCATCATTAATCATTCTTGAAAGCACCATTTCAGGCATAGATCTTACAGAGTCTATATTTTTTTGGGGTATTGCTGATATTTTAGGTAATACTTTGCGTGTTAAGTTAACTATTGTCATATTTAAGTGAAAACTTCAACAAAAAATTTTTTGCTTTTTCATACCTAATGTAAAAATTTATCCCATTGGAGGCGGCTGGATATAAAGCGGTTTAAGTTTGCGCCAATCAGAGTCGTAACTATTTTGTTCTGCAAGCTCCGCAAGAATTTCACCCAAAGGCAGGTTCATTTGCTGGTAAGAAGTTCCGCCCAAAATCGGCTGTAATTTATCATCTGTTAAAACTGTATAACCGTCAGTATTAATCTCATCAAGTGCAATTGCGCCTTTAATCTCACCGTCTTTATAAAGATATGCGGAATTTTTTCTTGCGTCAAGTGCCACCAGAGGTTTTTCTCCTGCACACTTTGCCAGAATTTCAAGAGAAGAAATTCCCACGGCTTTGCAATTTAACTGCTGCGCCAGAACTCTTGCAACAGTTACACAAGCACGTATTCCGGTAAAGCTTCCGGGACCGATATTTGTTGCAATCAAGTCTATATCTTGCGGTTTAATTCCGTTTTCTGACATTATTTCTTGAAGCGTAGAAATCAAAAACGCGGAATGGTATTTATTATCATGGTTTTCAATGACACGTGAAGCAAGAATATTACTGTCTTTTTTCAAAACCGCATACATTTTATCCAAACAAGTATCAAAAGCGAGTATAATCATTTTTCTAATTCCTTAATTATTTCATCTTCACCACAAGAAATAAACTCATAAATTCTTGAATCATCGTCAGCGTAAGTTACATTGATTTTTATGTGTTTAAAGGGAGCTTCATCCTGATTAAACTCAGCCCATTCTACAAATGTAACCTGTTTACCTTCTGAATATTCTCTTAATTCGTCATAAATCGTTTTAATTCCCTCATTTTCCAATCTGTACAAATCAAAGTGGTAAATAGGAATTGAGCCTGTATGATATTCGTTAAGAATTACAAAACTCGGACTTGTAACTTTTTCTTTTACATCAAGTGCGTCTGCAACAAGTTTTACAAAAGCGGTTTTTCCCGCTCCGATTTCGCCGTAAAGATTTATAAAACAGCCGTCTTTAATCAGTTCTGCAAATTTTTGTGCTAATTTTTTTGTATCTTCAAGTGATTTACAGGTTATTTTCATATATAGTTACCTTATTTCTGCCATTTTCTTTTGCCGAATAAAGAGCTTTATCGGCTTTTTGTATTAAAGTTTCTTCAGTGTCGTCTGCTGTGTATTGTGCCGCGCCAAGACTTATTGTAACACTAATATCTTTTTTGTCTGGATGTAGTTTTGAAATATCAATTTTCTTAGTTTCAACAGCCTTTCTCAGACGTTCTGCAACCATTTCTGCTTCTTCTATATTGGTAAACGGAAGAAGCAGTGCAAATTCTTCTCCGCCGTATCTTCCGGCAACGTCATAATCTCTTAACTGAGTTTTTATAACATGTGATACTGTTTTTAATACCAAATCGCCTGCAGCATGTCCGTATGTGTCATTGACGTTTTTGAAAAAGTCGATGTCTGTCATAATTGCGCACAGATTACGTTTTTGGCGTTTTGCACTTGAGACTTCCTGCTTAAGACGCTCTTCCAGCTGACGTCTGTTGTAGAAACTTGTCAGAGCATCAAGTGTTGCATGTTTTAGAATTTCTGCATAAACATTTGCACGATTAAGTGTTGTAGCTGCTTGATTTGATAGTTGTTCAAGGTATTCGATTTCTTTTTCGCTTAAAATATTATCGGTACTTTTAGTTACAATACATCCGAGAAGCTTGTTTTCGCTAATCATAGGGAAAAGCCCTATCTTTTTATCAGGTGTAAGAATGTACTCGGAATTGTTATTTAAACATTTTATAAGTTCAAATATTTTTTCATCTTTACATGCTGACGGCCATACAAGTTCATTATTTATAAAAATGTAAACAAGGTGGTCAGAAACAAATTTATCAATCATTTCGCCGATAATCGGAATAATATAATTTGTTTCGTATTGAGTTTCAATAATTTTGGCAATGTTTTTCATTGAATTATGAAAATCAATATTTTTTTGCATTCTTTCAGACAAAATTATATTTTGAATTTTTAATGAAATACAAAATCCTGACAGTTCAAGAAATTCAAGCAATTTGTTGTGAAGATGGTCCGAAAACTCAAGCATTCCTATAATCTTTTGATTATTATATAACGCATAATAAGATTTTTTACCGCTTACAACATATTTATCTTTATCAAAAGAGCTGAAAATGTCATTTAATTCTTTAGATTTAATGAACATCCAGCTTTTTGAAAAATCTCTCAACGAAGCTGTAGTTGTATCATAAATATATATTGCATTCAGAGGAAAAGCTTCCTCAAGAACGCTTACAATGCTTTGTGCGTTGTAAGCGTTATCAAGAAATGAAAAAATTTGTCTGAGATTATCTATCATGCTTCCAATTTCTGTAAAATATCATCCGAAATATCAAAGTTTGCATAAACATTTTGAACATCATCATGTTCTTCAAGTTTGTCAAGAAGTTTCAAAATCTGAGAAGCAACAGCTTCGTCAGTTACTTCAACAGTATTTTGCGGAAGCCTTGAAAGCTCTGATGTTTCGGCTTTAAACCCTTCAGCTTCCAAACCTTCTACAACTGTCTGAAAGTTTTCCGGAGCTGTTAATACTTTATATACATCTTCTTCCTCTGTTACATCAAGCGCATCAAGATTTATTGCCGCTTCAAAAAGTTTGTCAAAATCTACATTGTTAGAAAATGTTAAAATCCCGCGCTGGTCGAACATCCAGCCTACACATCCTGTTGCACCTAAACTTCCGTTATATTTGGTGAAATAACTTCTGATATCGCCTGCTGTTCTGTTTCTGTTGTCTGTCATAGCTTCTACAACAACTGCAACTCCGCCGGCTGCGTAACCTTCATAAATTAATTCTTCATAGTTATCAGAAGCGCCAGCACCTGCACCTTTTTCAATTGCACGTTTAATATTGTCATTTGGCAACCCTGCTGCTTTGGCTTTTTCAATTGCAGTTCTTAATCTGAAATTACCTGCAGGGTCGGGTCCGCCGAGTCTTGCCGATACTATTAATTCTCTTGAATATTTTTGGAATACAACTGCGCGTTGTGAATCCACTTTAGCTTTTTTGTGTTTAATTGTTGACCACTTTGAGTGTCCTGACATCTTTTTAGTCCTCTTTATAAATTTTGGTATAACTTATTATTTTTTTGTGAAAGGTTTTGCCCTTTCTTTTAATATTTTTATTTTACCACAAAATTAACTAGCAAAAAATTTTTTGTTTGGATTTAATATAATTATGAGAGTATTACCAATAACATCAAATTTATATGGATTTAATAAATCGTACGCAGCTCGTCCCGCAATTTTGGCCAGGGAGCAATTAGCGCCTTATAATCTAACTTTTACAAATGCATGGTGGAGAAAAAATAATAAGAAAGAATTAGCCTCTGACACTGTTGAATTGTCAAAACAAATTGAGCTCGAACAATCAGAAATTATTGAAGAAGCTAATGCTGACGAATCAACAAATATACTAAAAAAATCTAAGGTTGAAGAAGTCGCAGATATTGTAAACGAACCGGAAATTCCTGAAATCGAATTAAATGCGAATGACATGATTTTGTCATACAGACTGGCGGATGTTCTTCATAGGTTAGATGACAAATCTCTTATTTATATAGGCTCCAACAGGGCCGGTGCAAAGTCGTTTGTAAAAAAACAGCTTACATCTGAAGATACTTTTTTGCCAAATCCAAAAAATATTAAAAATATATATGCATTTGCTTTACCCGATTTTTCATCATTATTTGACGAACTTATAATTGCAAAAGACGGTGATGATTTTATTACCTGGGGTAGGGCTAAAAATTTAACCAGACCGGACAGATATGATAGTTATAAATATAATAACAGATTTCAGTTTGGAGATGTATTAGAATTTGAATGCAAAGTAAGGTTAAAGTTTATTAAAACAAAGAGAGAAGCTAATACTCCGTTGTATGATGCAAAGTATCCTGCTGAAAGTTTTTTATCTAACGATAGGGAATTAACCGGAGGAGTCGTACTTAATAGTGTTTGGAACCCAAATGAAACAATAGAAGCGTGTGAAAATTTAACAAATGCTGCACAGGAATGTTTAAATATTATTAAACCTAAAAATGAAATCGTAACCCAAAATATTCCCCATAGAACATTTAAAGATGTTGCAGGTTTGGATGACACAATTCAACAGGTTAAAAAACAAATTCTATATCCCATGCTTTATCCAAAAGCCTTTACTAATGTTACCAATTGCGGAACTATTTTTTACGGACCGCCAGGAACGGGAAAAACATTGCTTGCACAGGCAATAATCGGCGAGGCTAAAGAACGTAAAGACAAAACTATTAATTTTATCAACATAGACGGTCAATCGCTTGAAACAAAATGGGTTGGCGATACAGAAGCGGCATGGAGAAAGGTGTTTAAAGAAGCTGTCGAAAAACAACCGTGTATACTTTTTATTGATGAAATTGATGCAATTCTTACTGCACGTTCGAATGGAGATAATGGTGGAGAACGTCACCGAAACGGAGTTGTTTCTCAATTTTTAACTCTAATAAGTGATATTGAGAAAAATAACCAAAAAATTTGGATTATCGGTGCGACAAATCGTCCTGAATTAATTGACCCTGCTATTAAACGAAGCGGGCGTATCGGGAATATGATTGAGGTTAAAAAGCCTGATGAAAAAGGCTGTTTTCAAATTTTAAACCACTACTTGAAAGATAAAAATGTTTCAGAAGAATTTGACAGAACCGCTTTTGCAAAAGAAATCTATAAACTCGGCTACACAGGGGCTGATATTGCAAACTTAGTTAATGTTGCAAGAGATAATATGTACGAAAGATTAGGTATCTATGAACAAATGGAAAATAATACGTTTGTAGATAAAGAACTGAATGATTTGCAGTATGTAGCAGAAGATTTTAAAAAAGGCATTAAGCAATAATTACTTTACATTCTGTCTTGATAAATTATAATTAAATTAAAAAAGGAAAAGAGAATGAGTAAATATTTATTAGAAGTAGGATGTGAAGAGTTACCGTACAAGTTTATTCCCTCTGCTATTCAGCAGTTGAAAAACGGTTTTGAAAACTTTTTGAATACAAATAAAGTTCAGTTTGAGGACGTTAAAGTTTATGCCACACCGCGTCGTCTTGCTGTTATCGTATCAGGTCTTGAAAAAGAAAGCAAAGACGAAGAAAAAATTGTTAAAGGTCCGATTAAAAAAGTTGCTTATGACGAAAATGGAAATTTAACTAAAGCGGGTGAAGGTTTTTGCAGAAAAAACGCTATTTCTGCTGATGATTTGTATATTGAAGACGATTATGTTCATGCAAAAATTATTATTAAAGGTAAATCTATTGTTGAACTTTTAAAAGATAATGTTCCGTCAATTGTTTTGAAGCTTCAAGGTTCCCACTTCATGCGCTGGTCAGATAATGAAGAAAAATTTTCTCGTCCAATCCGCTGGATTGTTTCTATATTAGATAGAGATGAAGTTAAAATTAAAATTATAGATAAAGAAAGCTCAAATGTTACACGCGGTCACAGATTTGCTCAGCAAAATGTTTATATCAATAATCCTGATGATTATGTTGATATCATGCGCAATTGCTGTGTAATCGTTAATCAGGAAGAGCGTGCTCAAAGAATTATCGAAAGAGCAAAAGAAGAAGCTGCTAAATTAGGTGCAGTTCCTTATTATACTGATGATTTACTTGAAGAAGTTACATTTATTACAGAGTATCCTGTTCCTGCAGTATGTGAATTCAATCCTGATTATTTAAGACTGCCCGAAGAACTTATTGTAACTGTAATGGCTGTTCATCAAAGATATTTCGCTCTATATAAAGATGGAAAACTTATTAACAAATTTATTACGATGACAAATTATCTTGGTGATGAATTTGAAAATATTAAAGCTGGTAACGTAAGAGTTATTAAAGCCCGTCTTGATGATGCTGTATTCTTCTTTAACGAAGACACTAAAAAGCCTTTAGCAGATTATGTTGAAGATATCAAAGGCATTACATTCCAAAAAGGAATGGGCTCTATGTATGATAAAGCTCAAAGACTTGTGAAACTTTCCAAATCAATAATTGGGAACAATACGTCAGTTGAAAGAACTGCACTGCTTGCAAAAGCTGATTTGGCAACTAAACTTGTATTTGAATTTACCGAACTTCAAGGATATATCGGTGCTGATTATGCAAGAGTTTCGGGTGAGCCTGAGAATGTTGCGGAAGGTATAAAAGAACACTACTTCCCGCTTAACGCAGATTCAGAAACAGCAGTTACTCTGGAAGGACAAATTGTAGGTATTGCAGATAAAATCGATAATATTTGTGCAGTTTTTGCTGAGGGCAAAAAGCCGACCGGTTCTTCAGATCCGCTTGGTGTTCGCCGTGCTGCACTCGGTATAATCAGAACAATACTGGATGCAGGTTTGAAAATTGATATTTCAAAGTTGATTAAAACTTCACTTGAACTTCTTCCAGCGGGTAAAAAGGATGTTGCTGATGAAATTGAAGAATTTTTTACTCAAAGATTAATTATATTCTTATCTGATAAATACAGTAAAAATGTTCTTGAAGCGTGTGCTAAAACTGCTTTACAAGATTTGAACGATTATATTAATCGTGTTAAAGCGATTTCAAAGCTTAATTCGGAAGCTGTTTTGGAAAGTGCAAATCGTGTTTTAAGAATTTTAAAAGAAGACTCTACAAAACAAATAAACTCAAGTCTTTTCAAAGAACCGGCAGAAAACATGCTTCTTAAACAGATTGAAACTGTATCAGAAGAACTTGATTATGACGCATATTTGAAGCAATTAATCGAAATTAATCCGTCTGTTGAAAAATTCTTTAACGATGTACTTGTAATGGACAAAGATGAAAATGTTAAGGAAAACAGGCTTGCACTTCTTACATTGTTGAAATCAAAATACAATCACCTTGCGGATTTCAGCAAATTATAAAGAATTGTAAACAATCTTTGTAAAAAAGTAAATTATTTTTTTTAGCATACTTTAAAATAGTACAAGAACATAAAAACAGGTAAAAAAAATGCTTAATCGTATTAAAAATTTAAAAATTGTAAAAGAATTGAAACAGCAAATCAGCCCTAAGCTTCGCTGGTTAAATTTTGCAAATCATAATATGGACAAATCATCACCCGAATATATAAGAATGATTAGCGGTGTTGATGAATTGAAATCTAGTTCTGACGAACGTAAGCTGGAAGCAATGGTCAGAGAACAGCTTAAATCTGAGTTCCCGAATATTGAGAACTTGAAATCTTATGAGCTTCTTGTAGATGCAGTAATCCACAATTACAAGAAAAAACAGCTTCAGGCTATGGATGAGATAGAAGGTTAATCTTATCAAATTTAAACATAAAAAACACCCGATTGAGGGTGTTTTTTTATTATGTAAATTTTTTTAATTATTATTACGGGTATAGGAGAAATAATATGACAACAACAATTATTGGTGTAAGTTTAGAAAACAGAATTGAAACCGCAGTTGAATTTCAAGAAATTATTACTGAATTTGGTTGTGAAATAAGAACCAGAATTGGGCTTCATCCGTCTACTCAGGATGTATGTTTGAATAGAGGAATTATACTCTTGGAAGTCAGTGGTGAAGCTGAAGTTTTAAAAAAAGAACTTTCAAAACATTGGAAAATACAAACGATGCAGTTTGAATGATAACTTTTGTAAACCTTTATTTATACTGTAGCAAAATTATTTTTTACGGTTTTTCTAATTAATGAGAACAACTGAAAAATATGATTACGCCCGTAAATAGTATACATTCAAATTTACTTAAAAGAGCAATCGAACAAAACAGGTTGCAGCAGACTTCTACAAACTTAAACGGACAGAATAGGAATAACAGCACAAGTATTTTTTATATTAATGATGTGCATGGTAAATCAATTAATATAGAAAGAACTATTACAGCTTCATACGCGTTTGATAAATTTGTTCCGTCCAATACGGATGTATTAAAATTATCATCAGGCGATATTCAGCTTGGTGAACCGCTTCCAGCTAACAGAGTTATGGTTGAGGCTCAAAATATAATGGGTATTATGGCCTCAGCAATGGGAAACCATGAATGCGATACACCGCCGCATATTGCAGAATTAATTCCGCACATGGGTTATAAAATGCTTGCCTGCAACGTAAACATCGACCCTCAAAATCCTTTGTCTAAAAAAATTGAAAAATCATATATTCAAGAAGTCAACGGAACCAAGTACGGTATTATCGGCGTTTCTCCCGTTGATTTATTCTCCAGAATTAAATACAGCAAAATATTTGATGAATTAAAAATTGATAATATTGATAAAACTATAGCTGATGTTCAAAAAGAAGCTGACAAGCTTAAAGAGCAAGGTGTTAATAAGATTATTTTGTTATCTCACGTTGGATTTGGTTATGACCAGAGAATTGCAAAAGAAACTGACGGAATTGATATTATTCTTGGGGGACACTCTCATAATCTTCTAATCGGTGCAAAACCCGGGGTTAATTTGTTTAATTCCAAATCAGGCGAACCTGTTGTTATTACGCAGGCAGGGCGTGATGGAAGATATTTCGGAGTTTTGAATGTTGACTGGAACGACAAGGGAGTAATGACGAAAATTCAAAACAATGTTACAAGTACAAGAGAATTCAAACGCAGTCCTGTTGTAAGACATATTTTTGAAGAAATTTTAGGCAGACCAAAAGTTGTCGGAGTCATAAATTCGGCACCACCGCCACCTGTAAACGGTTCTATTGACCCGAGCGGACATGCAAATTTCCTTTGTGACTGTATGAAAGAAGATTTGGACACTGATATTGCTTTATTCGGTTCCGCAACTATAAGAGGTTTCTTTGAAGCAGGAAAGCTTGATACAAGATGGCTGGAAGATATTTCGCCGTTTAAAAACAAACTTGTTGTTGTTGACTACACAGAAAAAGAAATAGTTGATATGTTGAAAGTTTCTGCTCACTCGCTTGTAAGTACAAATAATAAACCCGGAATTGTACATGTTTCAGGCTTAAAATACATGATAGGCAGGGACGGACAGCTTCGTGCGGCTATATTTGTGGACAAAAACGGCAAGGAAATAAATATAGACATTAATAATCCGCGAACCGATAAAATTTATCGCACTGCACTGACAGATTTTTACGCACAGGGGCACGACGGATTTACTATGCTGAAAAAGTACGATAAAGCCCAAAAATATTGCGATTATGATATTTGCGAATGCATTGAACATTATTTCCAAAAACATCAAACTCCTGTGAATATTGTTGATGATGAAAGAATTCAGATTGTAAATTAAGGTTTGCAGGCTTCATCTTGTAAATCTATTTTCCCGTCATAGTTGTTGTCTATGCCGTCAGAGCAAGAGCCGATTGAGGTTTTTCCCTCTGCACGCGGATTAACTTTCAAATATTTATCGGGAATTTTTGCCCATAAGTATTCAAAAAAGCCTCTGTAATATCTTGCGAGCCGTTCATCTTCTATTATTAAACAGTTTTCATCGTTTTTGTTTTCGCCACTGTTTGAAAAATTCATTGAACCTGCAATAATATATTTGTCATCGATAATAATACTTTTTGAATGAACTTTGCCGGCGTAATTTTCTACTTTTACGGGAATTCCTGCTGTACGCAAATATTTTACTTTGCTTCTTGAAGCAGCGGGACTTGTCGCATCAACTATTAATTTTACCTGAACACCGCGATTTTTAGCATTAATCAGTGCGTTTGCAAAATCATCATGAGTTACGATAAATGCCGGAATGTAAATATAATGTTTTGAAATATTTATCAGTGGAATAATATTTGTTGTTATGATTTTATCTTTTGGTGAAAACAGCGGAGTGACTTTGCTTGAGCCTAATACAGCAGTTTTGTGAGTCACGTGTGATTTTTCGTTATGGAATTTACCGTTCAGCATTTGCGTGAATTCTTCTTCAAAGATTTTTGCAATTTCAATTGAATTTATGAAAAATACGCAGTTGGTGTTAAAACCTGAAAATCCTGTTTTTGCAAAGTTCATTGAGCCTGTTATAACTTTTGAGTTGTCAAAAATCATAAATTTATTATGCATTAAGATTTTCGGAGTATCGGTTGAAGATTTATCAGCAAGTTCAACAAGAGATTTGAGTTCGCTGTAATATGGTTTTGAACTTGTGTCATAAACAACTCTAAGTTTAACACCTCTTGATTTTGCCTTTAAAAGAGCATTGTTTATTTCAGGAATATTGTCCCAGCCGTATGCGGCAATATCAATTGAAGTATTGCAGGAATTTATTTGTGTAAGAATTTCTCTGCACGCAAGTGAGGAGCATTTGTTATCGGGTTTGAGTTTTGTTGTCAAATCCGTTAAATACATTTTTATACTGCCGTTTGAAATTGCAAGCGGATAAGTCGGAACTTGTTTTTCCTGATTTTGCTTATTTTCTTTTGAAATATGGCAAAATTTGCAAGGTTTTGCGTCTTTTGGAATTTGACGCTCGGGAATGATTATTGTATCGTGTGCAACAAGCCCGTATTTACAGTCGAGAGTATGAAATTTATTGCTTTTGTGATTTAAAATCGCAAGTTTAAGTTTTTTAGCTTTTTCAAGCTGAGTTTTAAAATTTTCTGAAGTTTTGCCGTTTACAAGTGCAAATCCCGAATTGATAAGTCTTTCTCTATAGGATAAATTGTTTATAATAATGTCGGCGAATTTGCAGTCTTGATTTTTCTCACCTGTAAATTTTAGCTTAACTCTTTTATCGCTTAAAACACTGTCAGCAAAATTATCTGTTAAATAGCCGATTTTAATTGCTTCATGCGCAGAAATGCCGGCTTTGCCTGAAAGTTCGGCCTGGTTTTTGCTCAAATCGGATGTAAAAGTTTCCACGTCTGCAATACAAATAGTTTCTCCTGTGTCAAAGATTTTGTTTCCGTTTAAATCAACTTGAATGACAGTAGGAGTAATAATATTTAATACAGCTTTATCTGATTTTCTGTAAATTTCAAATCCCGTAAAACCTGCAAATATCCCTAAAATTACTAATACCGAAACTATTCTATTTGTTAACATATTCTTTTTTGTAGTTTGTTATATCAAAACCCATTCTGGCTATTTTGTCTTTCAATGATTTATTTTGAGTAATCAAAAATTCTGTATAATTGCGGTTTTTTATTGTTGATACAGCATAATCGCAGGGATTTATCAAAACTTCAGTTATACCGTCATTTTCGATTGCTTGCAGACCGTATTCTACGGTAGAATTATCCATTAAATCTTTATATTCAATACCTATCAAATAATCATTTGTTTTTAAACCGTATTTTTCAACTGTTTTTTTGTTAGTTTGTGAAAAATTGTTTAATAAAATCATTTTTAAAATATTTAACGGATATTTAAAGTTCAAATATTTTTTTACTGACGGAACAAAATACATTTCTTCATATTGGGTTCTGACAAAAGGAATGTTATATTCTTTTGCAAGTTTTGCTGTAATTTCAAATATGGCAGGAATAGCATGAATATGCATATTAGAAGCGATATGATCCGGTTTTGTATAATTCATAACAGTTTCAATTTGGGTTTTGAATTCAAATTCGACCTGTTTAAGAAATTCTTGATTATTTGATTTTAATAAAATTTGTAAAAAGTTATTATTAAATTTGCCTCGCTTATTTGTTAATAACGGAGCTTTAGTCAAAGAACGTCCGTCGGAAATATTCAAATGCACGCCTGTTCCCAGGTTTGGACATTCGGGAATAATTTCATTGACAGCGGCATTAAAAGCTTTTCCGTTAGCACAAAGGCTTGTACTTGTAAGAAAACCGTTATGATAACCGTTTAACACAGCTCTGTTAGAAGCTTTAGACGTTCCAAAACCATCAGCATTTAAAATAAAACTTTTTCTACCCATATAAAAATCCTTTAATAGGAATATTATATCATAATAAAGTCGGGATAGCAATCCCGACCTACAGAGTTGCGATTTACAAAAGTTTTTTTATAAGGTTATTCTGCGCAAATAGCCAGAGCGTTTGGATATTCATCACGATCTCCGGCACCAGAGGTAAAATTTTTCTCATAAAAGTTAGCAATAGAAGCTTTACGACCCGGGTAATACGTATTAAATGCTTCTTCTGATAGCCAAATCATGAAGTACGGTTCAGGAAGTCCAAACTCAGAAGCCTTGCCGTTGTATAATCTATTTTCATCATATATTAGATAAGCTATTTGGTCAAAATCATCAGATGTTGGCATATTCTGTACACCACTGCATTGTTTTTTTTTGATAAACCTAAAAATAAAAAACCGTGCCACTGTCTATCGAATTCGTAAAATAAAATCTTAAAATAAATTATCTCTTTTTAAGAATACAACACCCGAAAGGATTGTCTTAGTGCTGCTGTGTTTCCACCCTGACACGGTTCGACAGCTTTCGCCGCCATAGACTTAAATGTCAACAATAATATATTTATCAAAGTTATCCTCCGAACCCTCACAACAGGCTCTGCACCCCGCATAAGCTTCGGGTCAAGAGCGCGCAACGCCCCGTGGAGCACGGCTTATGTTTAAGTGTAGCACAAAAAATTTTTTAGTCCATTAGTTTTGTGATTAATACAGGTAAATTGTTAAAAAACAACGGCATTGCTTCGTGATTAGTACTCTCGGCAGCCCATAAGACTCCCTTATATTTATTATTACTGATGTCTTCCAATAATTGTTCAATATTGGACTTTTGCGACTTAACTGCTCTCAATCTTGTTAATTTTTCCAAATTTCCCAGATTAATTACGGTATATTTTCCCTCATCTATATATTTTTGTTCTGCTCGTTTTACCAGTGAAAATACTTCTTTTACTATTTCGTTACGTTTTAGTTCTCTTAATATTTTTACTCCGTCGCTGCAAGTTTTATAACCAAGCGTATGAACAGTTTCGGTGTCAATTTCAAGTTCATTTAGGTGTTCTAAAAATGCAGACATAACCTTTTCTGTCGGAGTTTTACTTTCATTTATAAAAATTACTCCTGATTTGAATTTTTTAGGATTTTCTTGTCCGCTCATTATTGCACATTTTAGCGGATACATAAATTTAGATTTTAAATCATTTACTGTTTTATGAAAATCAGTTATTTTATTTAAGCCTTTTTCCATATTTGGTAATTCAATAATATCTTTAGGAAATTTTTGTGCACGTTTTAAATTAAATAAGGTTACGCCAACTGCAGTAAGTGCCAGCAAACCTGTTACAATGCCAAAATTTTTAATTTGCGGGTTAGATTTAGAAGGAGCCGGACTGTAGAGAAACGGATAATTCAAGTCGTTTCTATCGTTCATATTCCTGCTCTTAAAACCGGTTATGGATACAGCTTGAATTTTCATAATAGTATTTTAAAACTTAAAAATATTTTTTTTGTCATTTTATGAAGAATTATTACACGAATATTATAGCCATGCAGTCAATGCAAAAAAAAATACACTTACGTTATTAATAATATGTAAGGAGAAATTTATGGAAAGACTAGATTTTTATAGATGTGAAATATGCGGAAATCTTGTTCAAGTAATTCTTAACGGTAATGGCGAGCTTGTTTGCTGCGGCCAGCCAATGCAAAAATTGGACGGTAAAAACGCGGAAGAGGCAATGCTTGAAAAACATATTCCTGTTTTTGTTAAAAATGAAAATGGCGAAGAAGTTAGAGTCGGAGAAGTCTTGCACCCTATGGTAAATGAACATTACATTATGTTTATTGAAACAATTTCCGAAGATAGAAATCATGTACAGCTCCAATATCTGCACCCGGGCGAAGAACCTAAAATGATTTTAAATAAAAAATTAGGTAAAACTCTTGCCTATGAATTTTGTAACTTACATGGTCTATGGGAGGGCGAAAGTGATTAACGAGAAAGTTCAAAATGTTCTTAATGCACAAATCAACAAAGAATTTTATTCAGCTTATTTGTATCTTGCTATGTCTGCTTTTTTTGATGAAATCGGTCTTTACGGTTTTGCAAACTGGACAAAAGTGCAGGCAAAAGAAGAAGTCGATCACGGAATGATATTATTTGATTATATTATTGAACGTGACGGTACTGTAAAGCTTGAACAAATAGATTCACCTGATAGAGCTTTTGAAAATCCGCTTCAGGTTTTTGAAAAAATTCTTGAACATGAAAAATTTGTGACTGAAAGTATAAATTGTGTTGCTCAAATGAGTCATGAGGAATGTGATTTGGCAACTCGTCATTTTATTAACTGGTATATATCAGAACAAGTCGAAGAAGAAGCAAATGCACGTGATGTAATCGACAGATTAAAAATGTTTGGAGATGATCGTACTTCTCTTTATCTTTTAGATAAAGAAATGGGACAACGCCAGTATAAACAACATACATATAATAATTAAGAGCCTAAAAAGGCTCTTTTTTATTACCAATCATATTTAATTTCCCAATTATCTCGGATTATTTTTGCTGCACAAAATCCGCCGCCAGTGAAGCTTTCTTTATTACAAGACCCATTTTTTGATTTTGAAGAAAGCTCATCATAAGATAAGGTGTTTCCGCGCGGTTCAATAAATCCTTTTTTGTTTATTGAAAATAAAAATAAATCTTTTCCTGCAATGTTAGGCTCTTTAGGTCCATTAATATCAATAGCTACAAAGTACCAATAATTTGAATTAAGACCGTTAAGAGCAGGATTTATACCAATACAGCTGCCATCAGCCAGCCTGACAGAAGCTGTTATATTTGAATAAAATGGTGTACTTATTTGTATTCCGTCCATCCAATTGTATTGTCTTGGAAGTTCTGTTTCAAAACCGTGTCCTGCGTCCCCTTGATTATAGCACATTGAAAAATACCCGTTCTTAGATTTCCCAAATTCCTTAGTTCCGCTTAATTCAGGTACTAAATATTTATGAATGATACTTTCGGCATCATCCCATTCAGACCACTCAAATATATTGCCATGTTTAGCTTCAGCAAGTCTAAATGCATTTGAGATTGTGGAATAAGATTTTTTAAGTTTAGCTGCTGTAATCTTTTTTTGATAATTTTGAATTAGTGACGGCATAATAATAGCCGCAACCACACCAATAATCCCAAGTGTAATTAAAACTTCTGCTAAAGTAAACGCAAAAGCAGCCCTAAAAAATCCTAGGCCAAGAGCTTCGGGGGGGGGGGGCAATCTGAGCACTATGCTTAAATCTTGACATATAAATACCTCCATCTTTCTTTGTACATTATTTACTATATTTCGTCTTTTGTCAAGTGCGACGACACCGAATATATTTTATACGTGTTGTCGTGAAGTTTAAATATTGCGAATTTGTAATGTATTTGTCCTATAAGTAAAAATATTTTATTATATTGATATGAGTAAGATGATTGTAGCAGTTGATGATGAAAAAATGGTTACCTCGGCTTTTAAAGCGCTGTTTAAAGTTGAGGGATATTCTGATATACATTTGTTTAACAACCCTAAAGAAGCGGTTGAGTTTTTAAAGGAAAATAAACCTGATTTAATTATTTCAGACTTTATCATGCCTGAAATGAACGGGCTTGAATTTTTAACAGAAGCTAAAAAGCTTCACCCTGAAGTCAGTATGATATTATTGACAGGTTATGCGGATAAAGAAAATGCTATTAAGGCGATTAATGAAATCGGTCTTTATAAATACATTGAAAAACCATGGGATAACGATGATTTGATGATGAATATCAGAAATGGTATTGAAAGAAGTCATTTGTTGGAAGATTTGAGGAATAAGATTTCAGAACTTGAAATCGCTCAAAAACAATTAAAAGAATATTCCGAAAATTTAGAAAAACTTGTTGCTGAACGCACGGCTGATTTGTCTGAGGCTAACAACAAACTTTCAGGGATTATCAACTACTGTGCTGACGGTATTGTTATTGTTGACGGTGCGGGAAATATTGAACAAGTTAATCCTGCCTGTGAAAACATGATCGGGCTTTCTGAAACTTCTCTCTGCAAAATGAAGTTTCAAGAAATTGCTTACTCTAATTTGAAAGAGTTTAATTCGTCAAAAGACAATAATTCCGGCGAGATATTCGGACTGGGTGACGAAAAATCTGAAATTTTGCTTCGAGATTATTACGTAATAAATTCTTTAAGCGGGGTTCATACACCTGTTGAAATCAGTTTTGCAGCTATTTCGGGCAATGATGAGAGTAAATTTAATAAATATGTCGGCGTAATAAGAGATGTAAGTGTTCAAAAAGAAACTGAAAGACTTCGCGATGATTTTATTGCAACTCTTACACATGATATGAGAACGCCGCTCTTGGCAGCAATTCAGACTTTAAGATTTTTTCTGGAAGGTGCTATCGGAGAACTTGATGAAAAACAAAAAGTTCTTTTATCAACCATGCTTCAAAGTAACGAGGATTTGCTCGGGCTTGTTAATGCTTTGTTGGAAGTTTACAGGTTTGAAAGCGGTAAATTGACACTGTGCAAAACCGTATTCCCGGTAAAAGACTTGATTGAACAGTCATATTCAGAATTAAAACCGCTTGCAGAAAAGAAAAATCTTGAATTTGACATCGAATTTGAAATGGATGATGATGTTTATATCTTGGCTGACAGAGGGGAAATTAAAAGGGTTATTACAAATCTTTGCGGAAATGCATTGAATTATACGAATAAAGGTGGAGCAATAAAAGTTCTTGCAAAAGCTCAAAACGGCGATTTTATTTTCTCTGTTGTTGATAACGGGAACGGTATTCCACAGGCTGATATTCCGAATTTGTTTAAAAGATTTTCTCAGGGAACTGCCGCAAAGCGTTCTACAGGTACTGGACTGGGATTGTATTTATCAAGACAAATTATTGAAGCGCATAACGGTAAAATTTGGGTAAACAGTAAAGTTGATAAAGGCAGTGAATTTTCATTCCTTTTAACAGATGTTGTTTCAGATGCAAAAATTAAAGAAAGACAGGTTTCTAATGGCTAAAAATATACGCGTCCTTATAGTTGAAGACCATGACATGGCACGTATGGGGCTTTCAGTAATACTTGGCAATAATCCTAACATTGAAATTGCCGATATGTGTGCTGACGGACTTGAAGGGGTTGAAAAAGCTCTTGATTTGCTTCCTGATGTTGTTGTTATGGATATCGGGTTGCCGACTATTGACGGGATTGAAGCTACCAGAAGAATTAAATCTTCAAATTCGCGTATAAAAGTTCTTATGTATACTTCGCGTGAAGGTGATGATGATATATTTGATTCATTTAAAGCAGGTGCAGACGGTTATATTACCAAAGGTGCAACATCTGAACAGACCGTTTCTGCTGTCATTGCTGTTTCTGAGGGTGCAGGCTGGCTTGACCCTGCTATTGCAAAAGTTGTTCTTTCAAATATAAGACGCGGAACCGATTATACAGAAAAACGCGGTGAAATTAATTACAAGTTAGGTAAAAACCTATACGGACTGACTGAGCGTGAAATGGAAGTTTTAGCGTTAATTGTTGACGGATATACTAACCCGCAGATTGCAGAAAAACTTTTTATTACAATTTCAACAACAAAAACTCATGTTCATAGTATTTTGCAAAAATTATACGTAAATTCACGTTCTAAAGCTATATCAATGGCAATGAAAGAAGGACTTGTATGATTTATGCCCTGCTTGGCATTGCGGCAGCTTTGTGTGCATTTATTCAGTGGGGTGATGAAATCCCTGTGCCTCATGGTGACGTTAACAAAAAAGAAGCTAAGTATGAACATAAAGTTCAAAAGCAGGAAGAAAAAGAAAAGTACGAACGTTCGGTTATGAACCGCAACCCCTCGGGATATATGACTGTTGAGGAGTATGAACTTCTATCTGCACCCAAAGATAGGATGACTATGGAAATTCAAGTGCCAAAGACACCGACTCCTGCTGATATGGTTTATGTTCCTCAGCCTGCTTATAAAATTATCAGATACAACGACCCGCCCGGTAGTCCTGATTTAGCAATAAGTAAAAGTATCTATCAGACAAGGCAAAAAAACGCTCAGGGTATTGTTTCTCCTGATTTTACAAAACTTGTTTATCCCTCTGTTTATTATTATCCGAATAGCGGTTCGACAGCCTGTGATTTATTTCTTATTAATTTAGAAGAAGCTAAGTCTAATATGGATAAAATTTTGACTGCAAACGTAATTCATAGAATTTCCGACCCTATTATGTCAACAGAAAAATTAAATGATAATTATTATACATTCAGAACACTTACTCCCGTTGATTTTTCATCTGACGGAACAAAACTGCTTGTAAAAGAAAAAATTGGCAACACAAAAGACGGAATGTGGAAAACGACTCCTTATGTTTATGATTTTGAAACTAAAGTTTCATATAGCCTTGAGGACGTAAGAAATACAATTTCTTATTTTTGGAAAACCACAAGAGGGCTTAATCTTGTTGATAAACGCTGGGATGTTTATCCGTTAGGTTTTAGTGAAGAATTTCCTGATACAGTTATAGTAAATGCTCTGGCATATACAGGTAATTCGCCCGTAAATTTGGGGATTTGGGCCATTTCGGCAAAGGGTGAAGACCCCAGACTTGTTTCTCTCAGAAATATTGAAGTTCCGATTAGTATGAACGGCTTTAAGCTCATAAAAGAGGGTGTAATGCCTCCTTCTGTGACAGAAAGAGAAGAAAAATTTCAGAAAAAGATTGAAAAACAGAATGCAAAACAGAAAAAGCTGGAAGAAAAAGCAGAATTAAAAGAATTGAAAAAATCTTATAAGGCTAAAATTAAAGAAATGGACGCGGAATTTAGAGAGTCGCAAAAGGATTATAATCTAAGACACAGGATTAACGGTTCTACAACAGGTAATGAGTCTGTTGAAAAATATAAGCAAATAAAAGCCGAGCAAGAGTTTAAGAAACAGCAAAAATTAGAAAAACAACATGAAAAAGAATTAAAACTTTTGGAAAAAGAAAGATTAAAAGAAGAAAAACTTAACAACAAAAAAAATAAAGAGTAGTTTACTCTTTATTTTAAAAAATCTTTCCAGTAGCTTTTTGTTTCATCAAAAGGGTGTTTATCTGCAAGTGCATAATATGTACATCCAAAACCGCCTCTGATTGTGTCTATTACATCGTAATTACAGTATTTTTTTGCTTTATTTAAATAATCTACACTTCCAAAAAAGACTATATTGTCGTGTTCTTTATAATCTTTGCCCATACCTATAACGCGTCCGTCTTTTGTCGGTCTGAAAATAAATATATCATAGCCCATGCGATTAGGTTTTTTCAATCCGTTCACATCAACAGTTATCATTGGACATTTAGGAATAAATTGGTTTGCATATTCAAAATAATAAGTTCTTCCAAGTGCGTCAGTGTAGCATCCGTCATCAAATAGCTGCATATCAGTGAGGTTTTCACCTGTTAAAACTTTCATTGCATAATAATTACCTCTATTTATGCATTCGTTCCCTTTAACAAGATATTTTGAAAATTGTAAAGGCAATCCATTTCCTGAGAATGATGAACCTATTGAAGCGGCATAAGCCCACTCATACTCACACATATTCATACCAAAATCAAGCATAAATTTTTGATTTATTTGTGTTAGTTCGTTATAAGTCTTTTTTAATTGAACCTGCAATTCTTTTCTTTGTAAGTTGTTAATAAGATTAGGCATCGTCACTACCGCAACAACGCCTACAATACCCAAGGTTATTAAAACCTCAGCCAAAGTAAAGGCAACAAGTTTCGTGTCGGCATTGTAATGCTGACCTAAAATTTTCCCACTAAATAATCCCGAAAAACAATCTAAAAAGTCTAAATCAGACTTGTCGGGGGGGGGGCAATCTGAGCACTTTTACACCCTCTGCGTAAATCTTGGTAAGATTTTTCGGCATTGGTGAATTGTTTTTTTAACATTTAAATACCTCCATTTCGATATAAACTCATTATTTACTATAATGCGTCTTTTGTCAAGCCCGTTGCTTTTGAAAAATGTTGACAATTTTGACGAAAGCATTTTGTCAAGCCTCTCAATATTGCATACTAAAAAAGCTCTGAAAATTTCAGAGCTTTTTTAGATTTATTAATTACAAAATTAATATCTGTAGTGAGCAAAAGCTTTGTTAGCTTCTGCCATTTTGTGAGTATCTTCACGTTTTTTGCAAGCTGCGCCTGAACCGTTTGAAGCATCAATTAATTCGTTAGTTAATTTATCGATGAATGATTTACCGCCGCGTTTTTTAGCAGCTTCAATCAACCATGAAGAAGCAAGAGCAAAACCTCTGTCTGCTTTAACTTCAATAGGTACCTGATAAGTTGAACCACCGATACGTCTTGCTTTTACTTCTAAAAGCGGAGTTGCGTTAGTCATTGCTTTTTGGAAGATTTCAAGCGGTTTTTCGCCTGTTCTTTCTTCTAATCTTGTTAAAGTAGCGTAGAAGATTTTTTCAGCAAGCGATTTTTTACCGCGTCTCATAATTCTGTTAATAAATTTAGAAATATCAACACTGTTATATACGGGATCTGCTAAAGGTATTCTTTTAGCTGGTTTTGAACGTCTAGACATTATTTCTTACCTCCTTTAGCATTTTTCTTAGCACCGTATTTAGATCTGCTTTGTGCTCTGTTAGCAACACCAGCAGTATCCAAAGTACCTCTAACGATGTGATATCTTACACCGGGAAGGTCTTTAACCCTTCCGCCTCTGATAAGAACAACACTGTGTTCTTGAAGGTTGTGACCGATACCTGGAATATATGAAGTAACTTCAAATCCGTTAGTTAATCTTACCCTTGCAACTTTTCTCAAAGCTGAGTTAGGTTTTTTAGGGGTTGTAGTATAAACCCTTGTACATACACCACGTCTTTGAGGACAATCCATCAAAGCGGGAGATTTTGTTTTGTCTGTCAGTTTTTTACGTTCCTGACGAACAAGCTGGTTAATTGTAGGCATTAATTTTCTCCTTTAATTTAGTAACTCTTTCGGCAAAACCATATTCTGAAACCCTTACGCATTCCGATTATGATGGGACTGCCGGATTTCCAAAACCTTTAAACAACAAATGCCGCTGGTGTTTGGCGACCCCTACGTCCTATTTTTGCCTCACAAACTGAATTTTCAGCACGAAAAATATGGCTTGTGTACCTTTATTAAACTACGCTCACAACCTTTTGTCAATAAAGGGTTGAAAATATGTAAACAATATTGTATAATAATATATAGTTATTTTGGAGGGACGATGGATAAAGATATTATTGTTGACAAGTTGAAGGATTTATTGAATTTGGTAATTTGCATTGCTATTGTGCTTGCTATTGCTTATTTTTCAGGATTTTTAAAAGGTTTTACGCCAGCTGATTTTCAAGATGCATTTAACAATATTATAAGCTATATTCCCGGTATAAACAAAAGTGCTTCAAATTCACGACAAGGAGGTGTTTCTACTCAGGGAAGCTATCAACCGTCAAGACTTTCAGAGTCAGTGTTAAGAGGGGCGCAAATTCTGCCGATTTGGCGTGACATGTTTGCTTCAAACACTAAAGTAATTTTCTATGTTTATGATGATGGAACGGATGACAAAAATTTCCATTATACTTTACAAAACTATATTGCTAAAAGTCCGATTAAAACTTCTTATAATGTTCATGCCTATACAGTTAGAAGATTTAAACATATACCATTAGCAGAAGGTGGGCATAGAAAAATTTGCAACAGCTTACAAGAATGCAATGCACAGAGACAGAAATCTGTTGATTACACTGCGTCACGTGACTTGCTTGAAAGATGCGGCAAAACTATGTGCGTTATCAACCCAAGAAACAAACAATTTGTAAAGCTTAGAAAACGCGATGCAAGAGAAGCTGCAATAATGTTGAATTCTCTTAGAAACTGGTAATTAATCGGTTAAATTGAAATCGCCGTTTTTCTTAATATGTTGAACTAGACCGCCGTCTTGAAGCATTTTTATCATGACTGGCGGTAACGGTTCAATTTGTATAATTGTACCGTTTGTAATGTTTTTAATAATTCCTTTTTCAATATCCAAGTCTAGTTCATCTCCGGCATCGATAGAGTCGGTGTCGCATTCGATTGCCAAAAGTCCGATATTGATTGCATTTCTGTAAAAAATTCTTGCAAATGATTTTGCAATTACTGCACCAACACCTGCAATTTTAATGATTTGAGGAGCATGCTCTCTTGAAGAACCTAAACCAAAATTAGAGCCGCCAACAACAAAGTCGCCTTTTTTCATTGAGCTGGCAAAATTCGGGTCAGCATCTTCCAAAACGTGTTTTGCAAACTCAGGCAAATTAGAACGCAAGTGGAATAATCTTCCAGGTGCAATGTGGTCGGTTGAAATGTTGTCTCCGAATTTAAATGCTTTTCCAATCATGGCTGTCTCCTTTTATTTTACTTGATTATAACATAAAATATGTTATAATAATAAATAAAGGATAAAAAATGTATTTTAATAGAAAATGTAAGATAACTTTTATATGCAACGGTGCAACAATATTTAGTGAAGACGACAGGTTTACGGATTCTGAAAGCTACCCTCCTCTTAGTGACGCTGGGCTTGAAGAGATTGAAAAAATTTGTGAATTCTTAAAAATTCGCGGCATAAAAAATGATAAAATTTATACATCTCCTGCGCTTCGTTCAACTCAATCTGCAGGTATGATTGCAAAATCTTTTAAACAGGAATTTGAAATTGTTGACGATTTGCATCCGCGTAAATGCGGTAAATTCAACGGATTGACTTTTGAACAAATTGAAGATAAGTATCCCGACGCACTGGAAAAACTTATAAATTATCCCGATATTGGAACGCCTGATGACGCAGAAAGCGTTACAGACTTTATCGCGAGAGTTAAAACTTCAATCGATAAAATAATAGAAGATAATCTTGGCGGCAGAATTATTATTGTTACCCACAAAGATATTATAAAAGCAGCTATTTGTTCAGCTTTAAACATGCCTGATAAATCATTGCATCGTATTTATATCAAAACAGGCAGTGCTACTCAAATCAGCTATTTTGAACGCTGGTCAAGTCTTGTATACTGTGATTACACTCCGATGTAGTTAATCTCTGATTTTCTTTAATAAGGAATTCTTTACCCGGATTAATTTCAATAAAATCCCAGGGGAGTGTTTTGTCAAATTTCCAGTTCATACAGGCAAAATAATCTGTATCAATTTTATATTTTTTTGCTGCTGATTTAAATGCACCGAGTTTTCCGCCCTGCTTGTAAACTTCAAGTACAAAGTCGTTTAAGCTTTCATCCCCGCGTGATAAGACAGCTTGCCAGTAGTCCCATTTTATACTGGATATATGCACTGTAATACCTAGTTTATGAAGTTCTTTTTTTATAAAATTGCTTTTTTCTTCGAGTGATTTTGTATATTCTCTGCCAAACCATTGAAAAGGAGTGTTAGGCTTTGGCACAAAGCTTGAAAATCCGAATGAAATATCAAAACCTTTATTTTCTTTTTTAAGCCTCTTAGCTAGTGTTATAATAGCCTCTAAATCATCTTGAGTCTCGGTCGGCAAGCCGAGCATTCCGTAAAATTTTAAGCCTTTCAAGCCATTGTTGCGAGCAATTTTAACTGCATTAAAAATTTGCTCCTCATTTAAGTTTTTATTTATTACTTTTCGCAGTCTGTTACTTCCAGCTTCAATTGCGAGCGTAGAATTTTTCTGTCCTGCAGCGACAAGTGTTTTGACAACATCATCACTTACAGCGTCAACTCTTAGTGAAGAAACACTCATTTCAATTTTTTCACCTGATTGCATTTTGTCATAAATATATTTACAAACTTCGTGAAAATGGGGGTGAGCACTGATTTGTGCTCCTAAAAGAGCAATTTTATTTGTATGCGATAAACCAAGGTCAATTGTCTTTAAAAGTTCGTCATAATTTACGCACCTTAAGGGAAGGTTTAAATATGAAGCAAGACAAAAACCACATCTGTTTGCACAGCCTCGCGACATTTCTAAAATAAAAGTATCTTTAAAAAATGCGTCACTGCTTAATAGTGGTGTATAAATACATTCAGTCAGTTTTTTTGTAAGTTTATTTACTTTTTGAGGAAATATAGGAACGTATATTCCTTCAATTTGAGAAAGAAGTTTTAAAACTTCTTTTTTAGGTTTGTCCTGATTTTCTCTACAAATATTTGCAGCTTGAAGATTTACATCTTCGCCGTCACCAATTATAAAAAAGTCAAAAAAGTTTTTGTAAGGTTCAGGATTTGCGCTAACAACCGGACCGCCTGCGAATATAAGCGGGAAGCCTTCGCGTTCATTTGATTTTAACGGTATATTATATTTTTCAAGCATAGAAAAAATTGTTAAAAAATCCATATCAAATGAAAAAGAAAAACCAAAAAGTTTTACATCAGATACATTATATTGAGTTTTGTCTGTATCTGAACAAATTCTTTCAACATTAATTCCCTCTGTTTCATCAAGTGTTTTAAACATCCACAGGTATCCGAGAGATGACATTGAAAATGAATAAATTCCCGGAAATGCCATCCACATTACAAATTCTGAATTTTTATTTATATTTCTGTCGTATAAAAACTTTTCCATTATTTTCCCATATAACTGTTTTTAAGATTAATTGGCTTTAAGTATAATTCATCAATCAAAACGCATATTGTAGCAGCAATTGCAGGTGACAGAATTACACCCCAGAAGCCTAAAAACTGCTCTGCTAAAAATAGTGCCAAAAATATCATTAACGGATGAAGTTCCATTAATTTCCCGAATAATACAGGTCTTACAACATAATTTGATATTTGTTGAACAATCAAAAATCCTGCAATAATTAAAATAATTTTTACAAGTCCCAAAGGATAAGCAACAAGTAAAATTACTGCAAGCGCAATAGTCGGTCCCAAAATCGGAATTATATCAAGCAAACCCGCAATTAAACCCAATAATGTAGAATATTCGACACCAAGAATAACAAGCAGTACTGCAATCATTAATCCTACTGCCGCCATTGATAAAAGCTGTGCCCTTACATATCCGCCGACTTTATTACTGATGATTGTTAAAATATTATCAGCTTTTTCTTTCAAATCAGGTGGAAAGAATTGTAAAAATTTATCTTTCAAATATTTTTTATCAACAAGAATATAATAAACAATCATAGTTAGAGCGACTGTAATCATTACAAGTTGAAAAAGGCTCATTGTAAAAGTCCACGAATGGTTTACCAGTCCTTGAGCAAATGTTGATGAATTACCTATTACAGTGTCTAAATCCAGCATATCAGGAATTTTATGTCCGTAAAATTCAGTGTTCATCAGGAAATTTGTCACTCCTGAAATTTTATCGGGTAAAGTTGAAATAAAGGTTTTAATTTCTTTAAATGCTACAAAAAATATAGGAACAAACAATGCAACAGTAGCAAGAATACTTGTCAAAACTACAAGAGTGGAAGCCGCATTTCTGCTCATTCGTTTCATTAGCTTTGTAACATAAGGATTGAGTGCACACGCAAAAACATAGGCCGCAAAGAAAAGCAGTAATATCCCTGTAATTTTAGGCAAAATCAGCAATAGTGCTATAACCAATGACGCAAAAATTATATTTTTACCGGTAAAAATCCTTTTATTAAACATAAATTCTCCTTTACAGCCTGATTTTATCACAAATATAATTTCAATGCATTATCAAGGCGGTTTTAGCGAATGTAACAAATTCTTAACATAGTTTTTCTTATTAAGGCAATAATTGTACTTATAAATACTTTATATATATACGGGGATAAAAAAAGTAAGGGAAATTAATCATGGGGTTCCTATCAGGCGCATACGGAAAATTAATGGCGGGGAAATATTACCGTGATTTGCAGTACAAGCAAACACTGGTAACAACCCAGGTGCGTCGTGCAACTAAAGAGGTTGCAGATATGGAAAAATATTTGTCCCGCATGGAAAAACAAGTAAATGCAAATATGCAGTTAGCGATGAGAAATGCTTATGTATCAGCAGGTTTCTTTAAAGATTATGATTTTACAGGTACTAACGGAGGCTCTCCTATAGGAACAGGAACTTGGACCGATGGTCAAAGACAAGATTATCAGGCATTCACTCAAATGATACAAATGCAAATGTCACAGGCTCAATCTGTATGGCAAATGCAATTTGATATGATAAGAGAAGCTATGTTGCAGCCATTAAAAGACAAAGAAGATGAATTGCAAACAGAACTTGACAGTTTAAAATCACAAACACTTATCGCAGAACAAGAATACAAAGCAAAACAAGAAGAAGAAAAATCAGGTATACAATACCTCAAACCGGATTATACCGGACAGGGTTAACAAATATAGCTCTCCAAAAGGGGAGCTTTTATTTTATGAGCAGTTAAGTTTGTAACAAAATGTAAACAAAATTTTATATATACGCAATTATATATCTATTATATACTTTATATATTTAAGAGTATAAAGTAAAAAGGATATTTATCATGGGCTTCCTATCAGGCGCATACGGAAAATTAATGGCTGGTAAATACCTTCGTTCCTTACAACACCGAGAAACGATGGTACAGGCCCGCTTGCGCCGTGTTACAAAAGAAGTCGGACAAATGGAAAAATATCTGACCCGCATGGAAAAGCAGGTCAATGCTAATATGCAAAGACAGTACCAGATGAATATGATGAGTACCGGAATTTTTGGTAATCATGATTTCTTTGGCAATAATGGCGGTTCTCCATTGGGAAATGTTCAATTAACTGATGCTCAAAGACAAGACTTTATGGTTATGTCTCAATACATGCAAAATCAAATGATGCAGGCTCAAAATGTTTGGGCACAAGAATTTGATATGATAAGAGAATCTATGTTGACACCGTTGAAAGACGAAGAAGACAGCATTCAAACAGAACTCGACAGTATTAAATCACAAATTCAACTTGCACAAGCTGAATACGATGCTAAGAAAGAAGAAGAAAAGGCAGGTGCGAAAAATATCGCCCCCGACTACACAGGACAAGGTTAATAAATACAAAAAGCTCCCTTTCGGGAGCTTTTTTAGTAAAATCACAAAGTAGGCGGTCATTAAAATGACATGAATATAGAATAAATCATTACGTTAGCTGCCCAAGGGTAACATATAAAGATTATGTAAGGAAATCGAGAATACGCTATTTTTTAGTTTATAATCATAATATAAATAGAAAAAGATATATGGAGAAAAATAATGGAAACAGTTAATGAAATTCTTTCAAAATTAGAAAACGCAGACAATATTACTAAAAATGAATTGGAAAATGAACTTGTAAGCATCGGTACATCAGCTCTTCCTCAGCTTGTTAATCAATTGCAGGTTGTAAGAGGTATCAAAAGAGGCGTAGTTGCTATGACTCTTATCAGAATTGGTGCTCCGTCAGTTCAATACCTTAAAAAAGCAGCGGAAGAAAATAAAGATTTTGAATGGGTAGCTGAATATTTAATCAGAGAAATCAAATCTTCTATTGCAGCTTAGGTTTTAAAAATTACAAATAAAAAAGAAGTCCAATCAGGGCTTCTTTTTTTATTATATTCTACTTAGGGCTTGTTTAAGGCGTTTTAATTTCTTTTCATCCGTTCCGATACCGCACAAAAGCATTGTTGAAATTTCGTTTGTTTTTTCATCTTCAATATCAAATTCATCAAAAAGTTTATCAGACAATTCATATCCTGTCATGCCTTTCCTCTTTATAAGAATTTTTGTAATATCATCTCCGCCAAACTCGATATTTTGAGAACTTTTTCGCAAATCTTCAATATTGTTTAGCAAATTATCAAGCTTTTTTCTTCCCTTTTTAGAATTTAAATAATTAATATTTGCTTCTATTGTTGCCAAAAGCGGGTACGACGGTGAGGTTGTATTTATCATACTTAATGCTTTTTCAGCGTCACATTCACAGTTTACATGTAAAAGTGCTGTGGGATTTAAGCCGCCTGCTGTTTTGTGAAGCGATTGAATTGTAAAGTCTGCAATTTTAACCGCGCTTTCAGGCAATTTTTCAGAAAAAGGATAAAGTGCACCATGCGCTTCATCAACAATTAAATATGCCTTTTCACAAACTTTTTTTATAGCTTTGATATCTGAAACGACTCCCTCATAACTTGGTGAAGTTATTATTATTGCTTTAATACCTTTTAAATCAATATTATCAGGAACTATTTTATCGTGAATTCCCCAGTCTTTATTTATAGGTAAATCATAGAATACAGGCTCACATCCTGCAAGTTTTACTGCATTCAAGTGGCTCGGGTGAGCGTTACGCCACAGCAAAACTTTGTCACATTTTTGAGTACAGCTTAATACAGCCGTAATTATGCCGCTTGTTGAACCGTTTGTAAGAAAATATGTGTGTTTAGTCCCATAAATTTTTGCAGCTCGTTCCTGCGCTTTATAAAGGGCTGTTTGCGGATCATGCGCATCTGTTTCCGATATATCATATTTATAAAATTGTCTGAACTTGTTAAACACGAAAAACTTTTGTCCATGAGAAGGTGTCGTGAACAATGTTTTACGATTTTGTTTTTTAAGTAAATTTATCAGACTCATTACTTGTTACGGATTTCAATACTTCTTTTTGCACAGAATTGAGTTAATGTCATTTTATCTTTGCTGGTATGATATTCAAATCTTCCTGACAATGTATATCCGCTGTTTTCATTTTTCTCTATTCTAATCGGACTGAATAAACATTCTACAGCCTGTTTTTCAGATAATGGAAGTTTAATTGAATAAGTTTTTTCAATATCAACATTTGAGTTTGTTCTAAATTTCATACCGCCTGCAGATATATCAAGGGTTGTAATTTTGTGGCTTCCACCGTCAAAGTTTAAGTCTAAATCATAAACATATTTGATACGTGTATATTGACGTCTTTGTAAAAATCTATGTTTTGCAGGTGTAGCAACTTTAATTCTTTTTCCTTGAATTTCTTCAGGATAAGAATCAAAATATAAAGTCCCATGACTTGTTTGAGTATAAAATTCGCAATAATTGCGTCTCATCATTCCTGTTGGTTCATAATCCAACTCAACCGTGAAATATCTCGGTTCAATATCAACAATAGTACCTTTATTGGCACATCTAAAGTCAGATGGCACAACTGTAATTTTTCTGTCCTTTTCTACTAATTCTCTCATAATAACCTCATTTTGAAATTATTATACACTATTTTTTTTATTTTGTCGATATGTAAAGAAAACCCTGACTATAAAAAAAGTCAGGGTAAATACTGAGCAATCAGAAGAGTTGAGGATTTACATTTATATGTTACATGTTTTTGCACCACAAAACATTCGACTAAATAGTAATAAAATTTTTAATCCTAATACTACTTTTTGTCTATAGTTTAAATTCAACCTATATTTTAAAGAAAGCAAAAAAAAGACCGCCTGAGCGGTCTTTTTTTATTCTTTTAAGAACGATTCATAATTTCGTGCCAGCAGGTGTGTTCGTACCTGATTAATCAAGTCTAAAGCAACACCAACCATGATGATTAATGAAGTTGCACCGATACCCTGCAATGTTTTGATGTTTGTAACATAACTTGCAAGTGAAGGTACAAGAGCAATAATACCAAGTCCCATAGCACCGATAAATGTTGTTTTGGTTAAAATTTTATCAAGTGCTTCTGCTGTTGGTTTACCCGGTTTTACCCCGGGAATTGATGAACCGTATTTTTTCAAGTTATCTGCAATATCTTTCGGCTGCATATTTGGCATGATTGATGCATAGAAGAAAGTTAATGCAACAATCATTAAGAAATACAATACGTAATAAGTTATACCGTCTGGACTCAAAAACTGAGTCAAGTGTACAACAGCCGCTTTTACAGCTTCGCTTTTGAAATTTGCCTGTCCTACCAAACTCAAAACAGTTGATGGGAACAGAAGAATTGCTATCGCAAAGATAATTGGCATTACGCCGCCGGGGTTAAGTTTAAACGGAATAAATGAATTCATGCCGCCGTAAACTTTGTTACCTACCTGTCTTTTCGGATTGACAATAATAACTTTTCTTACAGCTTCCTGCATTACAACGATGAAAATCATTGCAAGGAAGAAGATTAAAAGCAAAACTGCTAATCCTAACTGCATCATAGAATTATGAGCAACAATTTGCGCAGTTCTTGACGCATAGATAGGAATTCCCGATAATATACCGATAAAGATGATTAAAGAACCGCCATTACCGATACCTTTTTCGGTGATAAGTTCAGATATCCACATAACAAGTACGGAACCTGCTGTTAATACGACAATTGAACTTACAAAGAACATTAACGGATTAACATTAGGCAATACCGCACCGGGTAAATGGTGCAAATATAACATGAAGACTAATGACTGGAACACAGCTAATACAACAGTAAAAATACGTGTATACTGCGACAGTTTTCTTCTGCCTGCTTCTCCTTCTTCTTTCTGCAATTTTTCCAGTGATGGAATTACTACAGAAACAAGCTGGATAATAATTGATGAAGTAATATAAGGTCCGATACCTAATGCAAATATAGATACCTTACCCAATGCGCCACCTGAGAACAAATCTAAAAAGCCGATTATGTTGTTTCCCTGAGCTATGTTGCTGAATATTTGGTTATTAATACCGAATAGCGGCATTTGTACCCCAAATCTGAAAGCAGCAATCATTAGAAACGTAAATATAATCTTTTGTTTTAGACCTGACGCCTGCCACATTGACATTAAATCATCAGTTGTCGGCATTTTCATTTGTGGTGCCATTATACTAACTCAACCTTTCCGCCTGCTTTTTCAATTTTTTCTTTTGCTGATGGAGTAACATAAGAAGCTTTAACAGTAACTGCTTCATTTAATTCACCGTTGCCAAGAACTCTTAATCCAACGCAAGTCGGGTGAATTCTGCCTGCTTCTTTCAAGATTTCAAAAGAAACTTCTTTCAAACCGTATTGAGCAATTCTGCCAACATTAATTTCAGCATATCTCAACTGGTTAATAAGTTTGAAGCCTTTTAATTTAGGCATTTGTCTGTAACCTGGCATTTGGCCGCCTTCAAATCCTCTTTTAGAAGAGTTTCCTGAACGCTGTCCTTCACCGTTATGACCGCGGCAAGATGTTTTACCGTGTCCTGATGAACGTCCTCTTCCTACTCTTTTTGATTTATGTGTAGCACCTTCTGCAGGTCTTAAATCTTCTAATGTAATTGTCATTTTTTTCATTTTCCTTTCTTTTAATTATGTAACCGCTCGCTAATTATCACTATCGCCGCAAGGCTATACGCGATTAATAACTATTCAACGATTTGTACTAAGTGAGGTACTTTGTTTACCATACCTAAAATAGTAGCGCTGTTGTAGTGTTCTACAACTTGATCTTGTTTAGATAAACCTAAACCTGCAACAACTCTGCGTTGTTTTTCAGAAGCACCTATAAGGCTTCTTACAAGTTTAATTTTTATTTGTTTTAATTCTGTTTTTGCCATTTTCTATTTTCCTTTTTAATTTTATTCAATACAATAACCCGACTGATTAATTCAACAATTCAGCCATAGTCAAACCGCGTTTTTCAGCAACTTCTTTGAACGGAGTTAATGCTTTTAAAGCTTCCAAAGTTGCGTTAGCAGCGTTAAGAGGAGCTTTTGAACCTAAAGATTTAGCAAGGATGTTTTCAATACCTGCAAGTTCAAGAACTAATCTTACAGCACCGCCTGCGATAATACCGGTACCTTGAGATGCCGGTTTAAGCATAACAGAACCTGCACCTGAACGTCCTGTAATCGGGTGAGGAATAGTTGTTTTAAAGATAGGTACATTGATAAGATTTTTTCTTCCGTCAGCAATAGCTTTTTGGATAGCGATAATAACTTCTGCCGCTTTAGCACATCCAACGCCAACCTGACCTTTTTTGTTACCAACAATAACGATAGCACGGAAGCTTAATTTTTTACCGCCTTTAACAACTTTTGTTACACGGCTGATTTGAACAACACGTTCAACCCATTCAGATTGAGGTTTTTCTTCTGTTGTTTCAATTTTTTGTTTTCTGCCGCGGCCGCGTCTTCTAGGTCTTTCTTCAGAAGTTTCTTCTGCTGCAGCTACTTCTGTAGTTTCAGTTGCAGTTTCTTCTACAACGATTTCTTCTTTGTTTTCTAAATCCATTGATTTTACCTTTCATTTTAATGTTTTTAGTGTTAAATTCAATATAAAAACGAATACATCAATAAAGACTAACTAAAGTCTATGATAAAATATTCGCGTTAACTTTTCTGACAAGATTAATTTTAACAGCAAAAATAATAAAAATCAAGCATATATTTACAATTTTATCGGATAATCGTCTTTAAATTTCCAACCGTCAAACATTAATAAATTTGCACAAGTATGAGGAGTTGTTTCACATTTAAGTTTTGCAGCTTCTCTGTTTATGCAATTGTTTGCATTTTCACAATAAGGACCAAAGTTGCTGTTATTATTTTCTCCTAAGAAAACTTTCTTATTTAAGTCATCATGACATAATAAGAAATTAAATTTATCTTTCCCATGCATATTAGGTTTTTTATCACCGTTTGCATCAAAAATGAAGTGTGCACACATTCCATTATTTAAGAAAAAAGTGCTTCCATCTGCTAAGTACACTTTAATCATTGCTGCAGGTTCATTGTCAGTTTGAAGTTCTCTCGGATTTTCATCAATCTTGATATATTTAATATAATCTTTTAAATATTTGTTAAAATATTTAAGTGCAAGTTGAGCATTTTCAGCTTTTTGTAAATTTTCATTTTCATCATAAGCCATTTTTTCTTTGAGCCATTGTCCAGACGGTCCGTTATCAATTTCAGACAGCTTAATTGCCTGTGTTAAAATACTATAAAATTTCTTAACACTCACTGCAGTTGAATGTCTCTTGTGATTTTGAATAAGTGTCGGTATTGTCATTGCAGCAACTACTCCAATAATACCTAATGTGATTAAAAGCTCAGCTAAAGTAAATGCAAAATTTTTCATGCCATATATCCCCTTTCTATAAGTAATTATAAGATATAATCTCCAAAATAGCAATATTTTTATTCTGATTATTTGATATATCTTAATTTATGGGTAAAAAAATGGATAAAGTGTTTCATAAAAAATTCGGGCAGAGAGTTCGATTTTTGAGAAAAGAACGCGGTATGACACAAGAACAATTAAGCTTTGAAATTGAGGCTGATAATTCTTATATCGCAAATATCGAAAATGCGCACAGGGATATACCTCTGTCACGCATTCGACTAATTGCAAAAGCTCTTAATATTGAACCTTATGAGCTTCTTAAGTTTTAAATTTTATTAGCTTGAACTTCTTGAATAAGCTCATCCATACTTATATGTTTTGCATTATTTTTTTGTAAAAAATCTTTTAAAGAGGCTGATTTATTGTCTTTAAACATTTTTTCGCATTCAGCAGCTGCTGTACTGTAAGGTGTACGAGTACGCATATATATGCGTTTTGCTTCGTTTGAATAATTTAAACCTAAAAACATATCTTTAATTGCTTTTATAGCGTATTTTACTTTATCGATGCCTGTAATTACTATTAAAGGTGATTGTGTTTTCTCTTGAAACATTAAATTTTTACCTGCAAAATGTTTGAAATTGTTTGAAAAATTCTTAATTTCCTGCGGTGTAGCTTTAACTACTCTTATTGCTGTGAAATTAGGATTGCTTGAACGATTGTTGTTAACTTGCATAATATTTTACCTTCCTGCATTAAATACAGAAAGGTAAAAACGTGTAAATATTATTTTTTGCTAGTTTATTTCAAAATATTTTCTAAAGTATTTATCATGCAAGATTTAAAGCGTTCGCATTCTTCTTTGTTTTTTGCCTCAAATCTCAATGTAAATACAGGTTCCGTGTTGCTTTGACGAATTAGTGCAAACCCTCCGTCAAACACAATTCTCATTCCGTCAAGAGTAATAATTTCCTTAATTTCCGAACCAAAAAGATTTGCATTGTTTTCAACGCATTTTTTAACTTTTTCCAAAGTTTCTTTTTTAAGTTCATTTGGACAAGGAAAACGTACTTCTGAGGAAGAACAAACTTCATCAAAAGGTTTAAGCATGTCGGAAATTGTAAAATCAGGATTGACTTTTTTATGTTTTGCAATAATTTCAATAATTCTACAGCCTGCATAAACAGCGTCATCAAAACCGTAATATCTGTCTTTGAAGAAGGTGTGACCGCTCATTTCTCCGGCAAGCAATGCGTTAGTTTCTTTCATTTTGTCTTTAATATACCCGTGTCCTGTTTTACACATAACTGCGTTGCCGCCCAGTTTATTAATAGTGTCGTACAAAACCTGCGAACATTTAACTTCGCTTACAACAGTCGGGCAGGTGCCTGTTTTTTTACAATCTTCAATTAAATCCATTGCATATATAAGAAGCAGTTTATCACCTGTTAAAAATCTGCCCTGTGCGTCAATAATGCCTATTCTGTCACTGTCGCCGTCGTATGCAATACCAATATCTGCCTTATTTTCAACAACAACTTCTTTTAATGTATCAAGAGTTTTTTCGACGCTAGGATTTGGATGGTGATTAGGGAAATTTCCGTCAGGTTCGGAAAAGAGTTCTATAACTTCACAACCCAATTCATTATATAATTGCGGACCTACTACCCCGCCTGTAGCGTTTGCACTGTCAACAACGACTTTAACACCTTCACCGACTTTGCCGAAACGATTTTTCATGTCTTTAATATAATCGGGAATAATATTATATTCCTTAATACATCCTTGAGGAATGGAAGGTTCATGGGCAAATTCAAATTCTTTAAATGTAAAGTTTTTAACTTCTGCAATCTGGCTTTCTGTAAGTGTTCTGTTTGCATAAGTCATTTTTAAGCCGTTATATTCAGAAGGATTATGGCTTGCCGTAATAATAGCCGCAGCAATGACCTTTTTACCGTCAGTAATTTCCTCAGGCAATCCGACGACTTCCGAATAATAACCGATAGGGGTCGGTGCGAGTCCTAAATGAATAGCATTTGCGCCAGTGGAGGTTATGCCTTCTGTCAATGCTTTTTCAAGAGCAGGAGAATGCAGACGTGCGTCACGTGTAATTGTAATCCACATGTCACATTCTTTTTTTGCAGATTGTTTTTTCAGCCATTCTACAAAGCCTCTGCCGATATTATAATAAAGCTCTTCTGTTATGTCTTCGCCGTATATTCCGCGAATATCATTTTTTCCAAAAGCGTGTTCATATTTTTGCATATTAAATTCTCCCCTTTTATTGTATAATTATATCATGAAAAAGTTTATTGATAATCTTGCCAATAATCAAAAATTTGCAGGCTGGATATTTATATTTCCCGCTTTAATAGGGACTTTTATATTTATCATAATACCTGTGATTTGCTCATTTGGCTTAAGTTTTGCTAAATGGGATTTGTTGAACCCTATTCAGTTTGCGGGATTAGATAATTATAAAGAAATATTTTCAGAACCTTTATTCTATAAAATATTTTGGAATACGATTGTATTTGCTCTTTCAACCTCAATTTTAGGGGTTATTATACCGCTTGTACTTGCTTGTATTCTGAATTCTAAAATAAGAGGGTCTGAATTTTATAAGACTGCGTATTTTTTGCCGTTTATTACGCCAATGATTGTAATCGGGATTGTTTGGGAATGGATTTTTGACCCAAACATAGGACTTTTGAATCACATTTTACATCTTCATATAAACTGGCTATATGACACACATTTTGCAATGCCTGCTTTGATAATTGTTTCTGTATGGAAACTTATAGGTTATAATATGATAATTTTTCTTTCTGCATTATCCGGAATTTCTCAAAGTATGTTTGAAGCCGCAAAAATTGACGGCGCGACTTCTTTGCAGACATTCAAGAATGTAACGGTACCTCTTTTATCACCAACAATATTTTTTGTTGTAATTATAACTGCAATAAGCTCTTTTCAAGTATTTGATTTAATATACTTAATGACTCAGGGGGGTCCTTTAGACAGCACAAATGTTCTTGTATATGCTATTTATAAAAATGCTTTTGAATATTTTAATGCCGGTAAAGCCTCTGCAATCGCATATGTTTTGTTTGTTGTAATCCTTGTATTGACGCTTATTCAGTGGAATTTGCGTAAAAAACTTGTTTATAATGAAGATTAGATATAAATATTTGTTACAAAAATAAGAATTTTATTAAAGAAAATCTAAAAACTTCCGATGTGTATAATACAAGAGGAGTGTGTATTATGTACGAAGACTTAAAAAATGAAAAACTTATTGTTGAAATAACCAATTTAGTTGAAAATGTTGAAAAAATGCAGGAAGATATTGACGCATATTGCGAGTTTATGAAAGGTGTTATATTAAATACATCAGGATTAAACTAGGTGTGTAATGTATTATTTCTTTAATCCGCTTATTTTAATGTTATGAAGATAGTAATTTTAGGCGGAGTAGCAGCAGGCGCAAAAGCTGCAGCAAAGGCAAGAAGAATATTGCCTGATGCAATTATTGATTTATACACAGATGACACACATATTTCTTATTCAGCGTGCGGATTGCCTTATTATATTGAAGGCAATTTTGAAGATTATAGAATGCTTTTAGTTCGTTCGCCCGAAGAATTTGAACAGAAAAATGTTCATATTCATCTAAGAAATCGTGCGGCAAAAATTATGCCTCACTGCAAGCAGGTTTTAATAGAGGACTTGGACAATAATCATGCTTTTCTTGAAGACTATGATAAATTAATTATTGCAACCGGCGCTCGACCCACAATTCCGCCGATTAAAAATGTTGATTTGAAAAATATTTTTACCGTTCGAAAAATTGAAGATGGGATTGCGATAAAAGAAAAAGCTCTTAATTCAAAAAAAGCTGTAATAATAGGGGGCGGCTACATCGGAATTGAAATGCTTGAAGCACTGGTTAAGCAAAATTTGCATGTTACTTTGTTTGAATATTCTTCAGGTTTAATGCGTCATTTTGATAATGATATGTCAAGTTTGATATATGAGCAGTTACTTTCAATAAGCGATGGCAGATTTGATATTTATACATCAGAGTTAGTAACAGAATTTTCGGGTGATAATTCAGGTGTTAATACTGTACGAACAGGTTCCGGTAAGGAGATTGAAACTGACATGGTAATTATTGCAGCAGGTGCAACTCCTAACGTAGAAATCGCACGTGAAGCAGGTATTGCTATCGGTGAAACAGGTGCTATCAAAGTTAATGACAAAATGCAGACAAATTTTGAGGACATATATGCATGCGGTGATTGTGTCGAGGAAAATTTGATTATATCCAATACAAAAATTTGGATGCCTTTAGGTTCAAATGCAAATAAAGAAGGCAGAACTGCAGCAATCAATGCATGCGGCGGTGAAGACAGATTTCATGGAGTTTTGGGCTCTGCTGTAACCAGATGTTTATCATTAACTATGTCTTTAACAGGCCTGACAGTTTCAAAAGCTGAACAACTCGGCTATGAACCTGTATTTGTAAAAGTTACTAAAAATGATAAAGTCGGTTATATGCCTGACGTAAATAATATTACACTAAAACTGGTAGCAGATAAAAAAACAGGTTTATTGCTGGGTTGTCAGGCAGTTGGTGCTGGTGATGCCGATAAAAGGGTTAATACGGTAACTGCAGCATTACTATCGGGAATGACTGTTGCTAATTTTTTCAAAAACGATATAACTTATGCTCCGCCTTATTCTCCGACAATAGACCCATTATTAAACGCCGCTCAAATACTTATGGGCATGGTAAATAAAGAATAATTACATCTTGAAAATTTGAAAAAATCGTTTATAATAAAAAATGTAGATAAAAACAAAGGAGTTGAAGTATGAAAAAGTTATTTACCGAGTCTGTCGGGGGGGGGGCAATCTTAGCTCCTTAAGAGGTTTTACACTTGCAGAGGTTTTAATTACGCTGGGAATTATCGGCGTTGTTGCAGCATTAACTATGCCTGCACTTATTCAAAATTATAAAAAATATGTACATTCTGTTAAATTGAAAAAGTTTTACTCAACAATGCAGCAATCAATTCAACTTTATAACGTGTATAACGATACACTGACTGAAAATTGGAGTTGGTGGTTTCCAGTTCAAAATGTTGATTATATTGAAAATTTTTGGAATACATATCTGGCATCTAATTTTAAAAATATACTTAAAACTGAAAAGCAAAACAATACTTTTTATATTTACTTTAGTGACGGCTATATATTGCGTATCCAAAGATTTACGTATGATAGTCTTGATATAGTTTTATTTCTAAATAAAGATTATTCAAAATCATACCTTGGAAAAGATGCATTTTATTTTAGTATTTGGAAAACTAGCGGTTTTATTCCTTATCAATTTACAGGTGATATTGATGATATGAATAATAATCTGACACCTGATGAAGTTAAATATACCAAAGATATGCATGATAGAAACAATCTCATAAATTTGTGCAAAAAAGAAAGGCAATTCTGCACTCAACTTCTTATGCATGACGGTTGGGAATTTAAAAAAGATTATCCGCACAAGTTATAAGTTTTTTATATATTTAGCAATACCTTCACCCATAGAAAAACAGCTTGCTTGAACTCTCAGCGCGCCTTGTGACATAAAATCGGCAGATATACAGCGTCCTGCAACAAACAGGTTGTCAATATCAGCAGACATAAGACTTTCAAGCGGTAATTGATAGTCTTGAACAAGCTGTAAGGTTGATTTATCGCGGTCTTTTGAATGAACATCAACAGGATAATCCGAAATTACAACAGGATTATGAAATCTTTTTCCCGATTTTACGTCATCAATTGTGTAAACGTATTTTCCTTTAATTCGCCTTGAAACCCTTATACCAAGCATATCAGCAATATTTGAAATATATGCATTTTCAAATCCCGGTAAATAAATTCTACAGAATTCTGCAAGTCTGAATATGTTCTTACGCGCTAACTGTAAGGCTTTTGACATATTTCTAACATCAAGTGTTTCAGTGTAATCGATTACACGAGGGCAGTTAAATGCAATAGTAGAGGGCATTCCGGCTACTGTAAATATCTGAAAATAGTTTCTGTCGTGGTCTTTCAGTATGCCTTTACTTACAGCGTCTTCAAATAAAGGTGAAAGCGCCCATTTTTTATCCTTATCCCACGTATAAGCAGTAGAAAGGTGTATGAAACCATCTATATCCTCAACTGTAGTTACATTTCTGTCTTTATCAAATTCTTTTAACCATTCTGCAAAGTGTGGAACATCTATTCCACTCATCATAAACCGTAAACTGACAGGCTGTTGTTCATGTTTTTTCTCTAAAAATTCACAGCCACAAAGTTTACCGATTTCACAATTACCGGTTGCATCAATTACATATTTCGCTTCGATAGATACCAATAACTCTTTGTTCTGTTCCTCTATCTTTTCGTTATATACAGATAACATTTCTTTAGATATAATTATACCTCTAATAAGTCTTTTATCAAGTATTACATCTCTGATATGTGTGTCAAAAAACACTTCCACATTGGCTTTTGCCATTAAATTATCCAGAGCGATTTTGGTAAGTTCAGGATTGAACCAGCCTTGATTATTTTGGTATGTTGCCTGACCGCCAATAGAGTGCAATTCCTCAGTTAAATCATTATAAAAATCAGTATTAATCTGATGTTCGCCCGATTTCATTGCTGGAACTACCAGAGCAGAAGTTATTGTGCCTCCAAGGTGTATATTTTTTTCAATTAATAAAGTTTTTAATCCGAGTTTTCCTGCCGTGTAAGCCGCTGCACATCCTGCAGTACCGCCTCCAACAACGATTATATCATATTTGTCCATATATAAATTATAAAATATTTTATATAAATTGCAAATCTTTAAACAAAATTAAAATTTAAATGGATAATCTTTCTTAATCTGCCAGCTATCGCCTCCAATTAAAGCTGAACAGCCTTCTTTGCTTGTACCGTTTTTACAGTCTTCAATTGCTTGCGCCCTTGTGCCTCCAGATAAGTAGTGATAGCTGGGTAGCATACCATTTGTGTATAAAATAAATCTTTCAACCCCTAATGATTTATTTATGGTTTGCTCTGATGTTTCATTTAAAGCTTTGCAAGCATTATGTGTTAAGCAAGCTACAAAAAATACATTATACCAGCCTTCCATTTCAGGCGTTCTCCAATTCCTAAAGAAATATAACGCTGTACCATCAGTAAGATAGGCAAATACGCCTTTTTTACCCTTCTCAACCTTATCAATTTTCATGTAAGGAGTATAATATTTTTCAAACATCTCTAAAGCTTCATCAGCATTCCACTGCGCAAAATTTTCTCTGTAATTTCCATATTCAACTACTGCTAAACTATTAGCTTGCCCGAGTGCAGCCGATATTTTTTTTAGTTTTGATAATGTTGTTTGTTTTTTGTGGTTTTGAATAAGCGACGGCATAGTCAGTGCAGCTACAACACCGATAATACCTAATGTTATTAGAACCTCTGCCAACGTAAATGCAAACCTTTTCGACTGTTCGGCTGGGTTAAAAACCTCTGCCAATGTGAATGCAAACTTTTTCGACTGTTCGACAGGATAAAAAACCTCCGCCAATGTAAAAACTTTTTTCATATTACCTCCATAAAGTTTTATTAATAATAAGTTGGATTAAATTCCAATATATTGACTATTATATCAATAATTATATCTACTTTTCTATAAATTGTCAATATAGTCAATAATTTGTAAAATATATCTAAGGGATTATCATGACAGCAAAAGAATATGTAAAAATATTATTGGCTAAAGAATGTTTAACATTAAAAGAACTTGCCAAAATAGCAACAGAACAAGGAAAACGCAAGTATACACTTGACGGGCTTTCACATAAACTAGGGCGTGGAACATTAGATTTTGAAGAATTTGAATTCTTTGCAAAAATTTTGGGATATGAAATTATTCTCAAAAAAATATCAGAAGAATAATTTCTATATATCGCTAAGCTATATACTTATAATATTTTCTTGTTGCTCTTATTATTTTTTATATATTTTGAACTTGACATTAAGTTTGAATTTTCAACTTCAATTTTGTGAGTAGCGATAATAGCCTCATTATCAAGGTTTAAATTTTCATCACGATAAAATATACCTGCTTTAGTTTTTATAAGCCCTAAATCGTATTCTGAGAGCTCATGTTTTATTAGAGATTTATTTTTAACTGCAATAGTACCGGTGAATTTACCTGCGCTTTCGGAATAAATTTTTCCGACATAAAATCCTGCGTTTATAAATGCATTTCTGACTAATGCTGAATTTGAATACGTCAAAATCATTCCGTTGTCATCTAAATGTTGATAAAGCAGTTTAAAAAAGTCAACTGTCCATAAACAAGGACATTTTACAGGAGTAAAAGCGTCCAAAAATATAAAATTATAGGTGTTATTATCATTTTTAACAGCCAACCTTGCATCCTCAATACTAAGTTTAAAATCAAAATTAAGTAATTTAAGGCTATTTATAGCCCTTTTATTACTCCTAGATATGTACCTATAATGTATATTATGTAATAAGTGCGCTAGCAGCCGTATAGGGGTTAAATTACACCTTTTATTTTTATAAAACCTGTATAAATGTATCATAAATTTATCAAAATACTTGGTGTATTTTTTATCAGACAATAATGCTTCTGTATCTATATCAATTGTTTTGTACAGCTTTTGAAGCAATAAAATATTTACTTCTTTTCGAAGTTTAAACCTTTGCACAACATTTTCTGACATCATCCTTTTAATTTTTTCCTGATTAAAAGAAAGTTTTTCGTTTTTAATATTCTTTTTGTCGGCAATAAAAAAAGGAGATAAATGCGCCAAATTTTTATCCGTGTCTATTGCATGTATAAAAACTTTATACTTTTTGTTATTGGTATCTACCTTATTGATACATTTAATATTATCAGTATCTATCTGTTCGTTATAGTAAAAATTGATAACTTCATTTAACAAACTTTTTGTGTTGTAACCAATTCCAAAACAAATATCTAAAATTTTTATTTCATTATTTTTTTTCAAAAAATTTTTTATATCAGAAGGCAGAATAAATTTTTCATAACTTTCTGTTAAAGCTCCGTATGTTGAATGGTAAATGTCATCAGCTTCAGGAGAGAACAAGCCTACTGAGCCATCATTTGTAAAGTATGGATATAATTCGTACATATACCTATTATAGAATGTATCTTAAATATTGGCAAAATTTTAATGTTTTTGATATAATATTCAGGTAATATATAATGAGGGAATTATGAAAATAAGTGTAAAAGTGCCCGCAACAACGGCTAATATAGGTTCAGGATTTGATTGTTTAGGTATGGCGTTACCGCTTTACAATACTATTACTATTGAAGAAACTGTCTTACCGGGAACAGGTATTGAAATAAATGTTTTAAACGACAATGCGTCAGAAGACGATTTGTTGACTGAACACATTCCTTTGGACGAAAACAGCATTATTTACAAGGCTGTTGAACTTTTGTACAACTCTATCGGGCAAACACCGAGTGAACTTAAAATAACTGTTCAATCGCAAATTCCTATTGCAAGAGGCTTAGGAAGCAGTGCTTCTGTTATTGTCGGAGGACTTCTTGCGGCAAATGAACTTTTAGGCAGACCGGCAGATGAAGTAGCTCTTTTATCAATTGCAACAGAAGTTGAAGGACATCCCGACAACGTAACACCAGCAATTGTAGGCGGGCTTGTACTTTCTTCTCAAGAAGATGACGGAACTATTTTATACAGAAAACTTGATTGGCCAGAGGAATGGGCTATTACTGTTTGTGTGCCTGATTATGAGCTTTCAACAGATATTTCACGTTCAGTACTGCCAAAAGAAGTTCCGATGGAGGACGCAGTATTCAATGCTAAGCGTCTCGGAATGTTTATTGAGGCTGTTAACACAAAAGACACTGATTTAATGAAATATGCTTTGCAAGACAGGTTACATCAGCCTTATAGAATGAAATTAGTTCCGGGTCTTGAACAGATTATTGAAAACCTTAAACATGAAGAAAATGTAATCGGATGTGTATTAAGCGGTGCAGGACCGTCAATTCTTATTATTTCTCATAAAAACAATCTTGATAAAATTAAATCAATTGTAAAAGAAACATGGGAAAGTATGAATGTTAAAGTTAATATAATGACTATGCCCGTAGAAAAAGATGGCGCACAGATTATAACTCATGAATAAAAATTTATCTATAATTAATCAATAAAAAAAGAACTCATTTAATGAGTTCTTTTTTTTAATTTGCCCTGGGCCAGACTTGAACTGGCACTGGATTTAACTCCAACCGGATTTTAAGTCCGACGCGTCTACCGATTCCGCCACCAGGGCTTTTTTCCACCTCATGATAATAACCTAAATATATTTCATTGTCAAGAATTTATTTTATCGGATAAGTTTCTAAATACTTATTTAATTCTTCTAGTTTGGAAGCCAAATTATTATTTACTTGCTGTAATTCAGCTTTCACGAGATTTTCATTTTTCAAAGTTGTTTTACCAAATAGTGCAGGGTATTGCACATTTTTCAAAAATATCTGCTTAAATGCTTTTATAGACTCAAAATCAACATTATCAATTATATTTTGCAAATCGCATAAATCTGTAAATAAATCGCCAAGCTGAATTTTAGCTTTTATAATTTTTTTCGCATTAATTTGCTTCTGAATTTTTAGCATGTGTGAAAGAATTAATTCATAATTTTTTAGAATTTTAGCTTTTTTATCGGGTAAAAAGTCTTTAAAATACGCCATTGTCTGGTTATAACCAGAACTTATCAAATCATTTCGTTTTGCTTCGCTTATATTAAAATCAACAACAACGATATCACCTGTATTTAACACAATATAGTCAAATTTATCTTTTTGAGCATATATATTTGTTACAAAAGAAGTTGACATCGCTGTCATGCAGCTATATACAGCATTTACATAGTTGATACCGGAAATATCATTACTGTCATAATAACCTTCAAGACGAAATTCCAAAATTCTTTCATCTTCTCTGAACAAGTTTTTTGAAAGCTTCCACATAGGCCAGCTTTTTTGCAAATCTCCGTCAACAAGAAGAGTTTTATTGTATTCTATTGGTTTCATCAAACCGGGCATACAGCAAGAAATTCTTATTGCAGAAGCTATTTCATAATCAGGAGTTTCAAATTTTGAGAACTCTTTACATTCAAAATTGGACAAATTTGTAGTAATAATTACGATATTTTTTTCTATATCTTTAAATGTTACAGCTTTATTAGCACCTTTTTTATACTTTTTACCGTAATATTTTATCTCTATTAATTCTCTAATCCATTCTAAAAAAACTTCGCCTTTGCTTAGAGCAAAAACTGGTCCTAAACCTAGTGAAATGTCTTTAAACAGTTCAAAATTAACTTTCAAAAATATGCTTTTTAACTCTTTTGATGTGTATCCTACAGCCAGAAGCGCAGCAATAATAGAGCCCACCGACGAACCGGCAAGTGTTGTAGGATTTATACCGAGTTCTTCAAAAGCTTTTATAGCACCTATATAAGAAACTCCGCGTATAGCACCGCCGCCAAATAAGCATGTATATTTCAAACTGTTTTTCATAAAATAATTATACTACGATTTAAAATTTATGTCTGTAGTAAATAGAGTATTTTTATAATATTTTAAGTCATCAGTCGGCTGTTCAAATTCTCTGTTTGCATTCTTAGATGGCATAAATACTCCAAACTGCCTGCCTTCATAGACCTCTTTCCATTCTTTATACTCTTTTAAAGTCTTATAAATCGGGTATTTTTTCTCTATAATCATTACATCCGGCGGGAAATAAGTCAGAATTTCTTTCCAATGCGGATAAGAGAGTGAAAATTCTTTCAGCATTGGAACCATATAGTCATAATAAACTTCTTCATATCTGCCATCCATGAATATTAAATTATGCGGATAAAGTTTATATGAAACGTAGCTTCCGTAGCCAAAATCAACAAGTATTTTGCCTTTTATGTTATTCTTCTTGATAAATTCGACTTCTTTAATCGGATAATTTCGCATGCCTACAGGCACAGAAAATTCTTTTACTGTCAGTGTAAATATTGAAAGTAAAATTATAAATCCGTAAACAATTTTGTCTTTCCATAGCGGAAATTTCACATTTTCTATAAGTTTGTAAAAATCCTCATATATAAAACACAACGAAGTTATTACAAAGAACGGCATAAGTTTAACATGGCTTATTGCAAGGTATAATGTTGTTAAAATGAGGGTATATTTAACTTTATCAGCGTTATTATACCAATCTTTCAGCTTATCAGGCAAGCATTTTGCAACTGCAATAATTTCGATAATTACTGATGCAATCATGAAAAATTTAAATTGAAGAAATTTAAACAGATGGTATTTGGAAAATATACTCCACCATTCAACGATATAAGTTCTTTGCATGGTATTTGCCATTAGCAGAAATTTTAAATAATCATATCCCCATGGATTTATTAGCAAAGCGGGAATTGAAACTGCCAGTGTTATCAAATATTTTTTAAACGGTTTATGGTTTAAAAATTCTCCAAATGCGTATATAGCGAGTAATCCCAGTCCTGATACAACTCCGCCATGAACATTATTCCAAAATATAATTAAGAACGGTACAAAATACAGAAGTTTCGTTTTACCGCGTCGCACAAGCTCAAATATATAAATAAATACGGTAAAAAGCAAAAAGCTGAACATGTGACATCTTACGGGGTTTTGTAAAGTATTTAACGCTGCCATCAGAGCAAAAAAGTAAAATAATATATTGTAAGGGTTATTATTTCGAAGTTTTACAACTTTTGAAGCAGTAAAGAAAATTCCGAAAAGCAATAATGCCTGCAATATAATCAAACTATACGGTCCGAAAAATTTTAAAAACAGATAAAAAATTACACCTGACCCCCATTCATGATCAAACCACGTATGAACCGGAGTATACGATAAAAAATCCTGTGTCAATACATGACCGCCGTCTACAACTCCCATACCTGCAATTAACCTTGCCCAAAGGTCATAATCAAAATAATTCGCTGACATTGAAAATGTCAAAATTAATAAAAACAAGGCTAAATAAAATACAAAACTCTTCTTATTCATAATAAAGAAGAGTTTAGCATAAAAATTTATTCAGGGCTAATTATTAACCGTAAAGTTTAAATGTTCTTTCAATATTTTTATCAATAGCTGATTTAATTGAGTCGTATTCTGTCTGCAAAGAATTGTGTTCTGTATCAATATTTTTCAATTCAAGGTCATACATTTTATCTTTATTTTCGATTTTATTCATTGCTGCATTATATTCTGCTTCTGCTTTAGCAACTGCTGCAGAATCTGTTTTTTCTGTAATGTCACTACAATTTGAATACATAATTGTTTTCCAGTTGTTAGAGTCATCAACCTGTTCCATTGTAACAATGCCGCTTTCAAGAGCAAATTTAATCCATTCGGCACTTGAAGCAAGACCGTCTTTTAATACTTCATAACCGGTTTTCTTCATACGTTCATACAAGTTTGTATACCATTGAGCTTTTGCTTCACCATTGACGTTATATGAGTCATTAGGTTTGCTGGTATCAATCCAGGTATATTTAGGTTCACCGTATGTATTCATTACATTATCAAGTATAATTGAATTTACAATATTATTAAATTCATTTCTTTTATCTTGATCTCTAAAATTAAAATTATTTTCTGTAATATTACCCAGTTTTTCATAATCAGACAACTCTGTTCCTAAATTTGTAATACCCAGAGTATTTGCTAAATCTCTAGCTGCATCTACGTAGTTAGCGTATTCTGAAGACGATTTATCAATAAATTCTTCATTAGAAGGATCCCAAATATTGTAAATAGCACTTCTTAAGCCGTTTACAATTTTATTTTTAACAACCTTGCTCTCTTCTTCAGTAAGAGCTGATGTTACTTTCACCGTAGCATCCGGATCTAATTTGTCAGGTATACCTCTTATTGTAACGTGATTTTCAGGACTTCCTGTTGTAGAATATTCGCCCTCTTCATTTTGATAAAAATCTAAATTATAAGTGTTACCGTTTTTTGTGCAGGTAACATTTGCAACAGTATCTGTTATATTTTCGTCTTCATCCAAAAGATAAGTAATACCTGTAGTTAAATTTATGGCAAATTCATCAACAATAACATATCCGTTATCAGTGTATGTCAAAGAATTACCTTCTTTAAATTCAAGATTTAAACCTGTAGCCGCCTTTAATGCTTTATCTTTCAAGTCCTCTAAATAAGTCTGTTTTACAGGAGCATTTGTATTATTATCTACAAGTAAATATTTTGAAAGCTCTCTATCATTAAGCATTCTGTCAATTAAATTTGCTAATGATTGATGTATTTCTGCAATTGGCTTAGTTGACTTTTCAATTTCACCTAGAGTACCACCGCATGATAACTGCAGAGAATTCAATTTTTTAATCATTTGTTCTGCAACAGTTGCATACAAATCTTCCTGAGCTGTCGTATATGTCTTTAATTTATCTGTATAATTATAATAATAGTCTGAAGCCAAAATATTTTCATAAGATGGTGTATTGCCTTCAATACCTTCATATAATTTTTGAAGGTCAGCAGGTGTACCTGCATTTGCAAATACAACATCACCATTTGCATCAACAGCAGTTGTTGGATATTGAACCTGACCGTTAACTGTCGGCAAACCTTTAAAATAAGTTGTAGTTTGTTCTAATCCATATAATTTAAGAAAATCTTCTAATTTAGTTGAGTTTTTGAAGTTTGCAGCATCTTTTTCCGATACCAAAAGCTTACCTGAAGCATTTGATAATGAATACTGGTTATTATAAGGGTTAAATGCAGTCATTGCATTAAATGTCAATTTTTGAAAAGTTGTATTATTCTTTTCATCATAATTTGTAAACATCATTTCTGCTTCATTTAATGCTTTTACATAGTTTTCGCTTGCCTGAGAACTTTTTGTGGCAAGGCGCATCTTATCGTTGTTGATAAGCTGAGCGCGCAATTCGTTATCAGACATTCTTGATGTTATAGATAGTAATCTTGCTTGTCCTGCCGCCATTCCCATGACGAATTCCCTTTCTTAGTAACTTTCACTATTACATGTCGGCATTTTCATCAAAAACTTTAATTTAATACATTAAATTGTTACAATCTTGTAACAATTTCAAAATATTATGCAATTCTATAAATAATATATACTTTATATATAAGAGAGTATAATTATGACAATTGGAAAAAACTTTTCAAACTTTTTTAATACGCATTTAAAAAACGGCAACATAGCTAAATGGAGCGGAGTTATCGGCCAAACAGCAATGAACTTAGGCATAATGAGTGCAGTTATGAAAGATGGTAACAGCTCACACGGATGTTGCTGCAATGGTAGTGTTTTCAATGGTTATATGAACATGGGCTGCGGCGGATATGTTGGACGACAGTTTACTTTTGGCGGTATAGGCATATCACAGCATTTGTTAAATAATCCTATGGATATACTTAACACTCCTATGGCTTATCAGAACAACTTCGGGATGAATTGTGGCGGCTATATGTCAAATTACGGCATGTTGAATGATTACATGAACCCGTACTCATATCCTATTATGCAGCAAAATTTACAATTCATGCCTACACAACAAGCGACAATTAATAACAATAACGATGCCGAAAAAGTTGATGCAAATCAAGATACAACACAGGGTCAAGCTTTTGCAGACTTTACAAAAAATATTATAAATGAAGAAGACAAGGTTGTTGACGGTTCTATCAAATTCTTTGATAAGACAGAAAATGCAGAAGAGTATAAAACAAATTTAAGCAAAGCTGCTAAATCATACGCGGCACTGATTGATCAGAACGGCAACAAAGACGGTTATGTTACAAAAGAGGAATATGTTGCGTTTAAAACAAAAGGCATAACGGACCCTGAAAAACTTAAAACAACAAAAGCGGTAGCAGAAAAAGAATTTGACAAAATTAATTTAAACGGTAATCAACATGTTGACTGGAAAGAACTGACAACAATGCTTGCCGCTATGGATGGACAAGACGGCAAGGGCACGGACGGTACAATAACCGCACATGAATTTGCACAATGGCATTCACAAATAACAGATGTTGATGATAAATATCAAACAAGGTCACAAACTATTTTCAAAAATTTATTTGGAAATGAATAATTCATCAAACTCTGACCAGTCAAAATTTTTAGAATTTGCAAAGCTCATCAATTCATCGTTGTTGAGCTTTTGCATTGACTCAAATATGCGTTCAAAATTTTCTTCTGCACTCATTGATATAAGAGGAATAGAAGCGTCTTGAGCAAGCTTTTCCACTTTTATATCATAATTTATCGCACACGTCTTAACACCGCACTTTAAAGCGCAGAGAATAGCATGAA
>CAJUPC010000006.1:19477-67840 GCA_910588555.1 Candidatus Gastranaerophilales bacterium | reverse complement strand
TTGGGTAGTTTTTTAGACTGTTTTGAAACAGTCCTTTTGTGCTGCAGAGTTTTTCTGAGGGCTTGTATTGTTAATAAAAAATGTTATAATAGTGATACAACACTTCACCGGAAGAGAAAGGATAGTAATGAAAAAACTTTATGCATTTACTTTAGCAGAACTTTTAATCACTTTAGCAATCATTGGTGTGGTTGCGGCTGTTGTGTTGCCTAGTTTAATGACTAATATTAATGACAAGGTTAACGCAGAAAAAATCAGAAGTACAAAGTATAAGTTTACTAAAGCTACGGACCACATGAAATCGTTAGGATTAATTGGGCCTTATTCAAGTACGGACGCGTTTGTTGACGAATTACAAAAGTATTTCAAGATTGCTAAGCGGTGTGACGCTAATGATTTAAGAGCCTGCTGGCCGTACGATACCGTGAAACTTGATAACGGGAAAGAATGGAATATTGCTGATACTAAAACCGGTAAAAACCTTAAAATGGAAAAGAATGATTTCAGTGATTATACTAGTGATAATGTTGGGATTATTACAGCTGACGGTACACCGATGATTTTAAGTTATAACAAGAAATGTGAAGCGTTAGACCCAATGAAGACTTATGGGTGGTCTACTTCTAACGGTAAACCTGAAACAAATGCTACTGCAGGATGTGTTGCGGCGGTATTTGAAATCAACGGACACAGTAGACCTAATACATTTAGAAAGGATGTTGTGGCATTTAACGCAAATGGACTTGGCAATGCTTGCACAATTGAAATAGACGGGAAATGTTTTGGTGCGCCGTTTAAACCAACACCGATGACTTATACTGAATGTGCTGGAGAAAATGCGACATCTCCTAACAAAACAACAGAAGCTGGAAGCTATGCTAAATCCTTAGGAATAAGTAAGTGTCGCTCGGCAAATGACTATTGGGCTGGTGTTGTTAAACAATGCGGCGGTATACAAAATTTGCCAACTATGAAAAATATACAAAAATTGGAAAGCATATTTTATGATGATTACAAATACAATGGGAAAGGCACTGAATTTGGTTTTCCTGAACCGGTATTCTACGTTTGGTCTGCAGATGTATATGATGACACGAATGTATACTACATGATTTTCAGCGATACATATGGCCTCAATTGGAACCACCAAACTCGCAATTTTGGCCATTATTTGGGATTATGTCTAGCTGAATAATCATTCAATAATTCAATCATACAAAGTCGGGGTTTACACCCCGACTTTTTTATTTGTCATGTTTATGATAAAATAATTAAGCAATGAATTTAGACACAGCCATTGATACTTTTTTATCACCAATAGCAGACAAAATTTCAGGGATAATATTTTCTTCCGTTACAATTAACGGGGTGAAAATTGAATTTCTTGTTGCTCTGCTTATGATTGCTGCTTTCTATTTCACAATACGCACAAGATTTATCGGAATTTGGGGCTTTAAACACGCTCTCAAATTAATTACAAAAAATTACGAACATAAAGATATAATTAAAAAGAAAAAACGCGGTGAAGTTTCATCGTTTCAAGCTTTAACCGCAACAATTTCAGCTTCGGCAGGTATCGGTAATGTTGCAGGTTCTGCGGCAGCAGTTTCTATCGGCGGACCGGGTGTAATTTTTTGGATGATTATGGCGGGATTTTTCTCAATGGCTTTGAAATTTGCAGAAGTTTTACTCGGGATAAAATTCCGTAAAGTTAATCCTGACGGAACTATTGCAGGCGGACCAATGTATTATATTGAAGGTGCATTAAAAAATAACAAATATATAGGCAGATTTGCACCTCATTTATCCAAAATTTATGCAGTATGTTGTATTTTTGCCATGATTGGCGGTTGGAATTTATTCCAAATAAACGCTATGACAACACAAATAACAGAAGTTACCGGAGGGCAAAATAGCTTTTTTGCAAACCAAAGCTGGCTTTTAGGACTTATCGTTGCAATTATAACATATTTTACAATTATCGGCGGGATTAAGGCTATCGGGAAATTCACCTCGAAAGTTACTCCAGTCATGTGTACTTTGTATGTTTTGACAGCTTTTGCAGTTTGCCTGTATAACATAGGGCATGTCCCTCATACAATCGGAGTAATTTTACAAGAAGCGTTTCATCCAAAAGCATTAGCAGGCGGCATGTTTGCATGCATGCTCTGGGGGTTCAGACGTGCAATGTTTGCAAACGAGGCAGGGCTTGGCACTGCACCGATTGCGTTCTCTGCCGTTAAGACAAGCAAACCTGTTGCGCAGGCATTTATTGCTATGCTCCAACCATTTGTCGATACCGTCATTGTAGGCTCTGCAACAGCGTTTGTAATAGTCGTATCAGGTGAATATCTTAACACTACAGGAATTGCGGGGATTGAACTTACATCAAAAGCGTTCGGCTCGGTATGTCCTTTCTTCCCTATTTTATTAACATTTATGGCAAGCTGTTTTGTACTGTCCACAATGCTTTGCGGCTCTTACTACGGCATAAAAGCATGGAATTATTTATTTGGCGAAACAAAATTGACAACGCGTACTTTTCAGGTAATATATTGTATATTCATAGTTATAGGCTCGGCAATGAACTTTAAAAGTATAATTAATCTATCTGATGCATTTACTTTATTCTTGGCTGTGCCAAACTTAATAGCAGTGTTCATGTTATCAGATGTAATAATGAAAGAACTCAAAAGATATTGTAAAAAATATAACGTAGGATTATATAAAGAGGAGAGAATATGAAGAAAGATTGTTTGGAAATCGTAAGAGGCAAATGCGAAAGCTGTAAAGGATGCGCTTTAGCGTCTACAAGAAATAACGTAGTATTTTCTGACGGAAACCCGTCAACAGCTAAAATTGTTCTTATCGGGGAAGCTCCGGGAGAAATGGAAGACGAACTCGGAAGACCGTTTGTAGGACGCGCAGGTCAGCTTTTGAACGATTTTCTTGCACAAGCAGGTATTTCAAGAGATGAAGATGTATATATTATCAATACTGTAAAATGCAGACCACCTGAAAACAGAGTTCCGACAGATGAAGAAAAATCTGCATGCAGAAAATTCTTAAATGCTCAAATTGATATTATAAACCCAAGAGCAATTGTTCTTTGCGGTGCTACAGCATTAAAATCTTTTGTAGAACTTGACAAAAAACAAACAATCTCTAAAGTCAGAGGTCAGTGGCTGAACATTAATGTTGACGGAAAAGATTACAGAGCTATGACTATTTTCCACCCGTCATACCTTTTGAGAAACCACTCTATGGAAGAAGGTTCACCCAGAAGACTTATGCAGCAAGATTTGGCTAATATCAAAAACGAAATTCTATTTGATGTTGACCATTCAAGTCATAATATTTTTGCAGAAGCAAAAGAAATCGCAATGGTATAAAAAAACGGGATTTACCTCCCGTTTTTTTATGTGCTATTCAAGGGTTGACAAAATTGTCTACATGGTAAATAATAAGTTTAGATAAACGGAGGTATTTATATGTTAAGATTTAATTGCAGAGCTAGGATTGCCCCCCCCCCGATAAGTCGATACTAGACTTTTTTAGTTGTTTTAGGGGAAGTTTTAGGGGGAAATTTTGTGTAGGTTGGGCTTTCAGCCCAACATTAAATTGTTGGGGTAGAAACCCCAACCTACAGTTTATACATTGTGCATTTACTTTAGCGGAGGTTCTTATAACTTTAGGCATTATCGGTGTTGTTGCAACACTTACTATGCCTACACTTATTCAAAATCACAGAAGACATGTAGTGGAAACACGGCTTAAACATTTTTATTCTGTAATTAATGAAGCTGTCAGGTTATCAGAAGTTGACAACGGTGATAAAGCAGATTGGATTATAGAACAAGAAAATGGGGTATTTTGGGATTATATAAAACCATATCTTAAATATAACAAAGTTGAAGATACTGAAAATCCAAATTATGAAGGCAGAACGGACAAGAAAGTATATTTAGCAAACGGCAGTGCTTTTATTGTAAGCTATGGAGAAATTGGATTTTTTCCGGAAGCTAAAAATATGAACAAAGCTGACAGAATTTATGGACGTGATACGTTTCGTTTTGCATTTATCAGGAAATACTATAAATTTCACGAGAACAAAGGAGTAGAGCCATATACGGCAAATTGGGACGGAGATAATGCCACATTGTACTCAAATCCTACATTCGGCTGCAATTCAAAAAAAGCGTCAACAGTAACAGGTTCATTTTGTACAGCTGTCATTCAACGAAACGGCTGGAAAATTCCTAAGGATTACCCGCACAAATTTTAAAAATTGTTTAGTGTCGGGATAGCAATCCCGACCTACAATTTATTATCAACAATCTTCTCGGCAGGCGCAAGACCGGGTTCCAAATCTGAGCCCGTGACTAGTTTTCTAAACGCAAATTGGGCTTTCGGAAGCATATATGCAAGAAGAAAACTGCTTAAACCGACATTTGTCAAAATGTTTGCGGTCTTTGAAAATCTTGCTTTTTTAACTAAAGATTTGTACGCGTCACGGCTTAGACCACTCAATGAATTTGCAAAACTTTCAATATCATTTCTGAATTGTCCCAAATCTTTTACCTCTACATAAGCTCTCGGGTCACGAATTCCGTTATCAAATGTTTTAAGCTTTTTGAATTTCTTTGCATATTTAACAAACATCGTGTTTTTGTTAGAAGGATTATCAATAAACTCAAACAAATCTGCTGCTTTATCAGAAACTGGCAATTTCAGCATATTATTTTTAGCTTTTACAACAAACTTTTTATCCGCAAGCATTACAGGGTCAAGCACTACTCCTGTAAGTTTATTCAAACCTTTCTCAATCCATTTGGGCGCAACAAAATTCAAAAACATCATACCTGCCATTTTGAATGAAATATCCATTGTTTCGTTTTTGTTTCTCGCAGTTGCAATACGACCGACCGCATACCCGCCGTCAGTCACTGCCATTTTATCCTGTGCAGAGAAATTCGCTGCTTTTGTAATCCAATTACCTGTAAAAGCCGGTTGTTTACTTTTGAAAAATTTATCTTTTTCCAAAAAGTTCATCTGAGTTTTTTCTTTTTGACGCAATGCTTCAATCTTCTTTGCAGAAGAAGCGAAAATCATTTTGGGAAGAATAAATCCCATAAACAAGATAGGGATTGTTGTAGAAGCAATGAATTTTCCTGCAAGAAGTTTTTCATACGTTTTTTTACTGCCTTTTGCGTTTAATAAATCATTAACAGCGTCAGGTGCCAAATCCTTGAATTTTTTAATATTATAATCAATTCCCTGAAAATTATCTTCTTTGAAAAGTTTCAAATTCACATCAGGATTAAGCCCTTTTTTCTTAATTACGTAATCAGCAATTTTTCCGACAAGCGGAATACCGCCAAGCCACACTGCCGATGTAGCGTATTCGTCCAAAAATCTTTCTCTAGCGGCAAGATAAGCAACCCCGTCTGATTCTTTTTTGTTCTGATTATATGTAAGAACGATTTTTGAGGGGACTTCTATACCGCAATCGCGGACTATAAGGGGGTATACACTGCTATTATTGCCTATTGCCGAAATTATATTTGCTATTGTCATTTTTTATCATCTCCAATTCTTTTACCGTCACTGCGGTTTTACTAAAAAACAGTCTTTCCTAAAACCCTCGAAAGACTGCCTCTTATCAGAATTGAAATTTTACAACACCGATTAAACAGCCCTGCGAGGGTTGCTATGGCGATGATGTAATTTTTTAATTTGTATATTTATCATAATTTGTATATTACCACAAACTTTTATATTTTTAATACATGTAAAAAATTTTATTTGTTAATTTTTAAATATTATTTAACAAATCTTTAAGAAACTCCATTTTTTCAGAGTCTATATTTTTAATTAATATAGTTTTGTCTTTTGAAGTTTCTCCTTTAAGAATTTCAAAATAAGATTTAGGCACCTTGAACTGTTTTGATAAAAATTCTATCAAAGCTTTATTTGCTTTTCCATCAATCGGCTGGGCAGTAATTTTTACTTTGAGACCTGTTTCCTCTTTTATAAATCCGTTTTTGGATGCATTCGGTGAAATTCTCAAAGATAAAATTATACCGTCTTTTGTTTCTTTTAACACTTTTCGTAATCCTTATGAATGAAATTGTTGTTTTTTACTTGAAAAATTCAAATAAAATCTGTATTATGATTATATCATGAGCGAAAAACCATTATTTGAAGATATCAAAAAAGAACTTATTGCACAAAACAGAGAGTCAGAAGAAATTGAAGCAGTAGAAAAAGCATACCTGTTTGCTAAACGCCTTCACGAGGGACAGTACAGAATTTCAGAAGAACCATATATTATTCACCCTGTTGAAGTTGCAAAAATACTTGTGGGCTTAAAAGTTGACAGCCACACACTTATGGCGGCATTTTTGCACGACATACTTGAAGATACTGACACCCAACCCGAAGAAATTGAAAAACTTTTCGGGAAAGATGTTTTAACACTTGTTCAAGGTGTTACAAAACTTGGCAAACTGCAATTTAAGTCAAAAGAAGAACGTCAGGCTGAAAATTTCAGACGCCTGTTTATTGCAATGGCAAGCGATATTAGAATTGTATTTTTAAAACTTGCCGACCGTCTTCATAATATGCGTACGCTTAACTTTATGGCCGCAAACAAGCAGCAAAAAATTGCAAAAGAAACATTAGATATTTTTGCACCGCTTGCTAACCGACTCGGTATCGGAAGAATTAAGGCCGAGCTTGAAGATTTGTCACTGCGTTACCTTGAACCTGACAAATACTTTGAAATTGCACAACTTGTGGCACAAAAGAAAATTGAACGCGAAGCTACCGTTAAACTTCTTATTGATAAAATTTCACATGATGTTCAAAAAAGCGGAATTAACGCTCAAATTACAGGACGAGCAAAACATTATTACAGCATTTACAGCAAAATGAAACGATTAAATATCGCATTTCATGATCTTTATGATATTACAGCTGTCCGTGTTATCGTTGATACTGAAAAAGAATGTTATGAAGTTTTGGGGCTTATTCATTCACAATTTAAACCAATTCCGGGAAGATTTAAAGACTATATAGCAATGCCTAAAGGCAACATGTATCAGTCTTTGCACACATCGGTTATCGGCCCGCGCTCAAAACCTCTTGAAGTTCAAATCAGAACTTGGGAAATGCACGAAATTGCAGAATACGGGGTTGCCGCTCACTGGAGATATAAAGAAAAGGGCTCTCATAAAGCCAACAATCCCACAGATATGCAGTTTTCGTGGATGAGAAAACTTGTAGAATACAATAAAGATGTAACTTCTGCTGAGGATTATGTTAATTCTGTAAAAATAGATTTATTCTCAGATCAGGTATTCGCATTTACACCAAACGGAGATGTATTTGATTTACCTATAAATGCCACTCCTGTTGATTTTGCGTATAGAATTCACTCAGAAGTCGGAAACAAAACTGTAGGCGCTCTTGTAAACGGAAGAATTGCTCAGCTTGACACAAAGCTTCGTAATGGGGATATAGTTGAAATTTTAACTTCTAAAACTCCTGCTCCCAGACTGGATTGGTTAAACTTTGTTGTCACAAAACAGGCTGCCTCAAAAATTAAACAATGGTTCAAGAAAAATAACCGCGAAGAACATATTGAAGTCGGCAGAACAAATCTTGAACATGAGCTTACCAAGTCTGTATTTGATGAATATTTAAAATCAGGCGAATTTGATAAAGCAGCCAAACAGATGAATTATTTATCAGCAGATGATTTATTTGCAGGTCTGGGATATGGCGAAACTACGGTTAATAAAATTGTTAATAAACTTAAAAAGCCAGAACCTCAAAAAACACCAGAATTTCATAGTACTACTAGAAAAAAATCAGAAAAAGATATTATCGGACTTGAAGGACTTTTGTATTCAATTGCAAAATGCTGTTCACCAATCCCGGGTGAGCCCATTGTAGGTGTTGTCACACGTGCCAAAGGAGTAACAGTTCACAGGATGGATTGCCAGACATTAGAACATATTGAACCGGAAAGGTTAATGGATATTCGCTGGTCAGGCGATAATGTAAGCAGAACATACAATACCACAATACGTGTAGAAACCGCTGAAAAAATGGGGCTTTTAAAAGATATTATTGCTGCTGTCTCGGATAACAACACTAATATTACTTATGCAAACGTGAAATCAAAAAGCGGAAGAATAGGTATTATTGAACTTGGTATTGAACTTGATAATATAGACACCTTGAAAAAGGTAATATTAAGTATTCAGGCAATCCCTGATGTTTACAGCGTTAAGCGTATACAAACATCATATTCAACTCCCAATATGCCCAGAAAAAATAACGGGAAACAAAAACATAATAGACGTAAATAATCAGACACACTGCTCAATTATTTAAGAGAATGCCTTAAATGAGCGTTCTACGTTTTTGCTGATAACACTTTTCAATGATTCATATTCAGTTTCCAGCGCATTATGTTCTGTATCAAGTTTTTTCAAGTCCTGATCATACTTTTTGTCTTTATATTCAATTTCGTTCAATGCATTTTTGTATTTGACTTCTGCCTTAGCAATTGCTACTTCGTCATCAACAAATGAGAAATCAGCAGCACTTGTATGAACAATTGAAGTCCATGTAACACCCTGCGCTAAAATTTCAGGAGTCTTTTTGCTATCTTCTGTCGGGTCTGAGTATTGAGCCTGACGTAATGATACTGAACCGTGTTCAAGTGCAAATTGAAGCCAGCTTGAATTGTTCAACAAATTATCGTCAAAAATTTCATAGTTTGCTTTTAACACATTCTTATCTGCATTTGCAACAACAAAAATAGTTTCATCAAACTGCTCAGAAGAACCGATTTCACCATATTGTTCTGTTAATGCTTTTACAAGGTTAGCAGTTTCAGAACCGTTCATCATGTGCCACAAGTTTGTATACCACTGAGATTTGTCTTTATCTTTTAAAGTCAATTCGTATGTGGGTTTTTGAGGTTCTTTTGGAGCCTTTGGAGCTTCTGGAGGTTCACCGTCAAACGGAGGAATATCAGGCATAACCGGTTGTTTTGGCTCAGGCGGTTCAGGCAGAGATAGTTTTTTCATATCACCGTCTGTAAAGTTGATTAACATATTTTTCATATCATCAGTATCTATTTCACCACGTAACTGTTGAATAATATAATACATGTCAATCGCTTTTTGTTTTAATGACTTAAGCGAATAAGTTCCATTACCATTATCAATATAGTCACTTCTTAAAATTTCTAATTCAGTCGGCTGACGGCCTTCATTTTTAGCCATTTCAAGAATATTTTGTTTACCATCTGCATTCAGGTCATCGTCACCGTCACAAACTCTGCTGGGAGTTCCATCCTCATTTGTTTCGTTTAATGCATCTGAAACTTCTTTCATAGTAGCGTCAGCATAACCTGACATACCGCCGGTACTACCATTTGTGGTAACCTCTTTTCCTGCACTTGTTTGATAAGTTTGGCTTTTAGGGCTTGAACCGTCAAAATCCAATATATGGTTCAACAAATGAAGATAACAACCAGAGTTACCTCTTAATGCGTGATAATAACAGTATGACGCACCAGAACCAGTCGCAGAATCACTTGTACCGACAGCACCGCTGAATGTATCATACAAATCTGTAGCATCTTTAGAATTCAGCCATTCTTGATAATCTATCTGATACTGTATCATTTCTTCACGGTATTTTCTCATTTCTTCATTATATTTGTCCATATGAGCTTTTTTAGCATCATCATACGCTTTTTTCTCTGCGTCATATTTTGCCTTATCTGAGTCATATTGAGCTTTATCAGAGTCATACTTATTTTTTTCATCTTGATATTTTTGCAAATCATCTTGATATTTATCATAAGAAGAACTTGACTCATACAAATCATAGCATTCTAAAAACTGTTTCAAATCTTTTGAATTTTCAAAGTTTTTAGCATCTTCTGATGAAACAAGTATTTTACCGCTAGGATTTACAAGAGCATACTGGTTTTTTAAAGGAGAATAAGTATAAACCATTGCTGCAGTCATATTTTGTTGAGAGAATTGACCTTTGTCATTATAGAAGTTATAAACCATTTTTTGAGAATTCAAAGCATCCATATACTCTTGACTTGCTTCTGTTGATTTGTCGGCAAGTCTTAATTTAGAGTTTGTAATTGTCTGAGCACGGAATTCGTTATTTGTTAATCTTGTTGTCAAACTTAAAAGTCGTGCTTGTGATGCTGACATTCCCATAAATAAAATCCTTTCTTAAATTCAATGACGACTTAATTCATATAAATCTTTAATATTTTGAGTTAAATTGTTAACATATATTTACAATAGCTAACGCGTATAACATTTGGACCTATACAAAAATTAATCAATTTGCTAAATTTGCAAATCCTGATAAAATTTAATTATGATAAAGATTTTATTTGTTTCAAACATAGCCGATACTATTTCAAAATTCAACGGCATTTTTAATAAAAACACTTATGAATTAACCTGCTTAAGCGATGAAAACTTGATTTTTGACACACTTATGGCAGAACCGCAAGACATAATTCTCATAGACGAGAAAATTGACAATATTAAAAACTTAAACAAAAAAATCAAACAGATTTGCGAAAACTCAATTATTATATTTTTAATTTCATCAGATAAAATTGATAAAGAACTTATCAAGTTTGCAAACGCATTTATCACAGAGGACATGCCTGAGGATTTAATTACGTCCACTGTAAATATTAACCTCAGAATGAAAAATTCTCTTGAAATGCTTTCTAATTCAAACAAGGACTTAGCAGACAGTTTATACAGACTTAATGCTTTGTATGACACCAGTTCACGATTTTCAGGCACTCTTGATAAAGCAAAATTAATTCAATATATGATTGAAGGAATGGATAAGGCATTAAGCTTTTCATTAACAGCTACATTGTCACTTTGCACTGATGATGAACCTGTTCTTATTCTAAATTCATTATACGAGCTTTCAGATGAACTTATTTCTGCAATAAAATTCAGAACAATTTTAAACTATAATTCCGTATTTGAAAATAAAAAAGCACCTTTTGAGCTGAATATTGACACGTTAAAAGTAGTAAAACATATAAAATATCCGGCTAACAGGTTTACTTTCACTCTTTTCCAATACGACAACATGTTTGCACCGATAAGTCTTGGGGATGATTTCTTTGGCTGCATAGAAATCTTCAAAGAGCTGTCTTTTACACCTGAAAACGCAACCTGCTTTCAAACCATTGCGCAACAGGTTGCACTGCCTTTAAAAAGTGCTACACTTTATCAAGAACTAATTGAAACAAATGCTAAACTTGAAAAACTTGAACGTCTAAAGTCTGAGTTTATTTCAATTGTTTCGCATGAATTAAGAACACCCTTAACATCTATTAAAAATTCTCTTGATATTTTAAAAAGCGGCAGGTGCGGCGAGGTCACGCAATCTGCAGAAAAATTTCTTTCAATGGCTATGCGCAATGTTCAAAGACTATCAGGAATTATCAATGATTTACTTGACTTATCAAAAATTGAAGCCGGAAAAATGGATTTTCATTTTGCACCTGCAAACATTAACACTGTAATAGGATATGTAAAATCAACATTATCGGAACTTGCTAAATCAAAAGGACTTTTATTAATAACAGAAGAGGCTGAAAACCTTCCTAATATTACAATAGACTGCCAGCGACTTGAACAGGTTTTGACAAATCTTGTATCAAATGCTATTAAATTTACTCCGTCAGACAAGACTATTAAAATTACATCCGGGCTTGTAAATTCATCTGATATTCACATAAACGAATATTTTAAAAGCCAAATTACAAAACTTGAAGGTGAATATGTTCAAGTTTGTGTAGAAGATGAAGGTATAGGTATTGCCGAAAAAGATTTATTGCGCGCATTCGACAAGTTTGCACAAATAGAAAACACACTATCAAGAAAAGAAGGCGGAACCGGTCTTGGACTCCCTATTGCAAAACAGCTCTTAGAAGCACACAAAGGTGCAATCTGGTGCGACAGCGAACTCAATAAAGGTTCCAAATTTTATTTTATAATTCCTGTTACAAAAGTCGAACAGCTAGTATAAATTTACATTATTTGAAACAAATGCTGACAAATCAGTTTCATCAGTCTGTTTTGCCAAATTGTTCACAATACTGTTAAATGTTTCTAAATTTTCTTTCATTTGTTCTAAAGGAATTTTGTTATTTAAAATCTCTGAAGGATTAATATAACAAGTTTTTAACGGAGCTGCTTGTGCGGCTTTTGAAACCTGTGAAAGAAATTCAATATTTTCAGCTTTAACATCCGGATTTACAAAATTATCAATTGCATTGACAAATTTTCGTTCTTTTGAAAAATCCATAGTATATCCGCCTTTTAAGGTTGCTTCTGCAATATCTTTTATAAAAGGTTTTGTCGCAGCAAGATGTCTTGAAGCTTCGGGATGTTTGAATAATTCTAAAAATGCTGCAAGAAAATATTTTGAAGCAGTAGTATCTGTTTGATTAATTACTTCCTGCGCAAAATTTAACGCTTCGGGATTTTCTTTTGACGCTTTGGGTAATCTTTCAATTATTGCTGTAAACAAACTTTTACCGTTAGAGGTAAGCTCTTTGATATTAATATTTGTACTAAGCATATCTTTTTTTTCTGCAAGTTCACAGATATCTGAAACCAATCCCAAATGCTCCGGCTTCATAGACTTTAATTCTTTCTTAAATTTTGCAACTTCGGGATTTGTTTCGGCAAAATATTCAATATTTGCAAGCAATTGTTTGGTTGTACGATTATCTGCAGGTCTTCGATATGCCCCCATAGTCTGCCATCCATCAAACCTCAAAACAGGTTTCATTACATTATCAAAAATTTTATTTATAATAGCCATTCTTTTTCCTTTCATAAAAACTAAGTATAATTGTAAAATCTGTAAAAAAATTTTTTTGACGTTATATTTTAATCTATTAATAAATATTAACATAATGGAAGATGATTTAAAATATGTTATAATACCATTAAAGGGGAGAGTATGAAAAAAATTCTTATTGTAGACGATGAACAGGATATTGTAGAAAGCTTAAAATTTGTACTTGAGGCTGCGGATTTTACCTGCTATTGTGCATATAATGGTGAAGACGGGCTTAGACTTGCAAAAGAAATAGTACCTGATTTAATTATTCTTGATGTCATGATGCCGAAAATTAACGGGTACAAAATCAGCAGACTTTTAAAATATGACAATAAATACAAAAACATTCCTATTTTAATGGTAACTGCACGTTCGCAGGAAGAAGATAAACTTATAGGCGAAGAAACAGGTGCTGATGAATATATCACAAAGCCGTTTGAATTGGATGAAGTAGTAAAAAAAGTTGAACAATATCTAAATTGAGATACTTTGTTAACACTTGATGAGAAATATTTAAAACAATTATGGAAACAACAGTTACAAACAAAACCTTAGAAAAATTAAAATACGACCTTGTAAGAGCAGGCCTTGTGCCTTATGAAACAATAGAACAGGCAGAAGAAATTGCTAATGCTCAAAATATAAACATCGGACAGGCATTAATTAATTCAGGAACTCTTACCGAAGAAGATATTCTTAAATTTTTGGAAGCAAAATTGCATATTCCGTATGTTAATCTTGAAGATTACACGATTGATACAAAATGTTTAAAATATATTTCTTTATCAGACGCTAAAAAATACAAAATTATTCCTCTTTTTAAAATTGAGGACGCATTGACTGTTGCAATGGCTGATCCTTTAGACTTGTTTGCTATTGACAAAGTTATTGAAACAGCAGAATGTTCAATTGAACCTGTTGTATCTTCAGAAAAAAGTATCCTCAAAAAGATAGAAGAACTTTATAAAGCTGACACAATTGTCGGTGAAATATATACAAATGACGGAATTGAATACGACTGGCGCGATGAACTTCACAGTGAAGATTTGTCAGATAACCACATACAAAAAATTATCCGTGCAATACTAAAACAAGCAATTATTGAAAATGTTCACGAAGTAACTTTTCAAAGAGAAGATGACGGCTTTGGAGTAAATTTCAAGAAAAACGGAGAAATTTTAAACAAAGGAAACATACCTAATGTATTAACTGCCTCATTCATTGCCAAACTAAAAACTCTGGCAGAACTTGACGCGACAGTGAGCGAGGTTCCCCAGCTTGGTAAACTTAATTTTAAAGTCGATGACATCACAATAATAGCAAGCATTTCAACATTCCCTACAATTATGGGTGAGAGAATTTTCTTAAAAATTTACAAACCACCAAAAGCGTTAAATAAAATTATAAAATCAGAAACAAACCTAAATTTTATCAAATCAGCTTTAAATAATCCGGGAATAATTATCGTCTGCGGTTCTCCGTTAAGCGGCAAAACTCATATTATTTATTCACTGCTTCTTGAAGCTGCTGACAAAAATAAAAACATAATGACACTTGAAAGCATTGCAAAATACCATCTTGATAAAGTTCACCAATGTGAATTGAACGAAAATGTCGGATTTAATATGGACAAAGCTTCAAGATTTATTGAGTTTCAATCTCCTGATATTGTGTATCTTGAGGGGATTAAAACAAAAGACTCTTTCGATTATTTTTCAAGCCTTGTTTATGACAACAAAACTGTAATTATGGAATTCTTGGCAAATAATATGGAAGATTTGCGATACAAACTTTCATTCTCAGACTTTGAGTCATTGAAATCACTTATTAGCTGTATGATTTTTATCCATTCACAAGACAGCATAGAAGTATTCACAAAAGAAACTATCCAAAAATATTTGGCATAATCAAATATGATGTTTCTGTCTATAAAATATAAAAAACAAGGTTAATCAAAAAGTCGGCAACAAGCATATAAATTGTTGATAAAATTGCAGCCTGAGTTGTTGATATTCCGACTTCTTTTGCACCGCCGCGAGTCTGATATCCCTGCGTCGCACACACTAGTGCTATTAATCCTCCAAAAATCGAAGCTTTTAAAAGGCTAATATAAATATCACGGGTGGACATCCAAAGCCAAACAGAATTTATATATCTTGCAGGGTGCAAATCTATTGTTGCATTTGAAACAAGCATTCCACCTGCAATTCCGATAAATTCAGCGAGTAAAACAACCATAGGAACAGTAATTGCAGAGGCGATAATTCTGGGAGTAAAATAATAACCTACAGGGTCGACTTTTAAAGTTTTCATGGCGTCAACCTGACTTGTAACCTGCATATTGGCGATTTCGGCAGAAATCGCGGTTCCGGCTCTTGCTCCTATTGCCAGTGCAACAAATCCCGGCGCAATCTCTCTTATCATTACAATAGCAATTGTTCCGCCAATATATGTTTCCGCTCCGCTCATTAGAAACTGTTTGGATACCTGAATTGCAATAACAGCCGCTGCAATAAATGCGATTATCAATGAAATCGGCAAAGAATCGTAACTTATAGCCGCAGCCTGCGCTATGACAGATGAAAATCGCACCTGAAACAGGTATTTTATACTCTTTATTAAATTCTGTACACATAAACCCAAGAATTCAATCATGGTTTAATTATAGCAGAAAATTTATTTAGAGGCAAAGCGTTTTTTATTTGTCAACGATGCGTCATTCAAGTTTGCAGTTTCAATAAACTTTTTAGCGTCATTAACAGGAATTGCAAAACCTATACCAATATTTGAAATATTGTTATCAGGATTGTAAATTGACTGTGAAATTCCTATAACTTCACCCTGAGAATTCAATAATGGTCCGCCAGAACAACCGGGATTAATCGCCGCATCTGTTTGAATTCTGCCTTTTGCATAGTCAATTCTTGACACAATTCCCGAAGTTAAAGTACCTGCAAATCCGAAAGGATTACCTATAGCAAGAACTTTTTGTCCGACTTTTACCTGCTCTGAATCGCCGAAAGAAATTGTTCTTAAAGAATTCTTGCAGTCAATTTTTAGAAGGGCCAAATCCTTATTCTTGCCCATTTTTGCAAGAACTGACGCCTTATAAGATTTTCCGTCAGAAGTTGTAACCTCGATATCTTTCGCACCGTCGATAACATGCGAACCGGTCAAAATAACACCGTCACGTCTTACAATACAGCCTGTTCCTGCCGAAAACCCGTCAGATAAATTAGCGTCAATCGAAACGATTGCAGGGTTAATTTTTTCATAAACACTTATATTTACCATTTCGTCAGCACTGAAATTCTGCGCCGTAACAGGTAATATACTAAACATTATAAAAGTTATAAATAAAATAATTTTCTTAGTCATATACTTATTATCCTTAATTTTAAACTTCGCACATTACCCTAAAAAAATTTTTTCAGGTTAGTTATTGTAATTATTACAATTTTAATGTATAATTCAGGAAAAAGTTTATTTTTACATAAAGGAGACATATTATTATGGCAAGAATTGAATTATTCAGACAACACTTAACAGAAAAAAGAGCTGTTAAAATTATCGCAGGTATTGATAATTTCGATATCGAAAACATTAAAAAAGTTGTAACATCAGCAGAACAATCAGGTGCTTCAGCAGTTGATATCTGTGCTAAACCTGAAATTATTTCTGAAATCAGAGAAATGACTGATATGCCGATTTTCGTATCTTCAATTGTTCCTTCTGAATTGGTTAAAGCCGTAGAAATGGGCGCTGACGCTATTGAATTAGGTAACTTTGATGTTCTTTACAAAAAAGGAATGTCATTCTCTGCAGAACAAGTTTTATCTTTAGTAAACGAAACATTGAGCTTGTTAGGCGACACAAGAACATTCTTCTCAGTAACAATTCCTGGTGAATTGGCTATCGCTGAACAAATCGAATTGGCTAGAAAACTTGAAACAATGGGTATTGACTTAATCCAAACAGAAGGACACTTCTCATCTTCTGAAATTTCAGAAGGTGCAAGAGGTTTGATGGAAAGAGCAGAACTTACAATTTCTAACACAATTGAACTTTCAAGAAACATTGACTTGCCGATTATGACAGCAACAGCAATCAATCCGACAACAGCTCCGTTTGCATTTGCAGCAGGTGCTTCTGCTATCGGTTGCGGTTCTTGTATCAACAAAATGGATTCAGAACTTTCAATGATGGCTACTGCAAGAAGCCTTGTTGAAATCGCTTCAAGAAACACAATGAAAGTTGTTGAATTAGTATAGAACTAATAACTAAATAAAAAAAGCTCTCCGATTTGGGGGGCTTTTTTATTGTACGCTAAAATATTAAAATTTAAAAGGATAATCCTCAGGTATTTTCCAGCTGTTGCGCTGAATTATCGCAGTATAAGCTTTTGCTTCATAAAGTTTGCTGTCATCAGTTTTATATAATATTTTCCCGTCCTCATCCTTTATATAATGCGGAATATAGGGTTCAATACCTTTGTTGTAATAATGTGCTATAGTATAAGCATGTTCACTTGTTGTAGGATAAAAACCGAACGCCCAATAATTGCGACCGTCTATATCTTCAATATTATCTATCATTTCCTTTGCATTAGGAAAATAATGCCAATCATGCCCTTGCCAGCCCAGACGAGCCGACGAACCGTCAAGAAAATAAATTACAAACTATCTGGAATCATCAAAATTTATAATATCAGTTTTTGCTGTATTAATATATTTTTTGAAATATTTATTATAAAATTCTTCCACTTCTTCAGGTGAAGTTTGCCCTGCATAATAATCAGGAAATATCCAATTTCGGGTTTCTGAATTATCAATAACTGACAGTTTGACAGCCTGATTCATGGTTGAATAAAATTTCAAAAGACGTGTTTCAATAACATGTTTTTTATGGTTTTGAATTAACGACGGCATAGTCAATGCCGCAACTATACCAATAATGCCGAGTGTTATTAACACTTCAGATAGTGTAAACGCAGGAGCTGAGCCTAGAGTGCCGACCCACCCGGCAACATGGTTAAATTTTAAAACTTTCATTTTTAGCTCCTTTCTACTTTCTTAATATTAAATTCATTCCCGCGGTAAAGTAATTTTTAACTTCGGCAAATGAGCGTATCTTAAACAACATTTTTAAAATATATAACGGTCTTAAATAAAAACGCTTAATCGCTGATTTATGAAGTTCAAAAACTCTTTCCTTAGTTAAAAAATGTGTGTTTACTGCAGGATAAAAATACGCACTTTCAAAAGATGTATTTTTATCAAACAAATTATTTGCTTTTGCGTAATCATAGAACCTTGACCCGGGAAGTGGAGTTGCGGTATAAAAACTTATAAAATCACTGTTCAATTCTATTGCCAATTTGATTGTTTCTTCTGCCGTTTCTTCACTTTCCCATGGTAACCCAATTACAAAATAGTTATAAATCCTGATTTTAGCTTTTTTAAAAGTTTTTACGGTCCGTCTTACATCTTCAAGAGTAATCTTTTTACCCATTTTTTCAAGCATATATTGAGAACCGCTTTCAACACCGATACTTACAAGGCGGCACCCTGATTTATACATCATTTGAGCCATTTCTAAATCTGCGGTATCGGCTCTTGTATTTGCTGACCATGTAATTTTCAAACCGCTTTCGATAATCGTATTACACAAATTAAGTGTCCATTCTTTATCAATGTTAAAAATATCAGACCAGAATAAGAAATTTGTTATATTATATTTTTCAACGCATTCCTTGAGTTCGGCAATAATATTTTCAACGCTTCTGCGTCTGACTTTTGCACCCGAAACAGGTGTTGCAAGACAGAAAAAGCAATGGAACGGACAACCTCTGGAAACCTTTATAACTGCCTGAACTTTGTTATTATCGGGACGTCTGTATATTGTATTGTCAACCAAATGACGTGCCGGGAAAGGGATTTCATCAAGATTTTCGATAAACGGTCTTACACCCGTAAAATTTATCAATAAATCATCTCGATAATAAAGCCCCAAAATTTCATTTTTCGGTTTTTCTTCAAGAATTTCTCTTAATGTTTCTTCAGCTTCACCAAAAATCACCATATCAAGTTCTTTGTGATTTTCAAGAACTTCTTTTGCAAGAGTTAAAAATGCCGCACCCTTTGCAATTGTAACAACATCAGATACAATTTCTTTCGCAACTTTCAACGAAAGCAAATCATGTTCTAAAGTCGGTGTTGCCGCATTAATTAGCAAATAATCAGGCTGAAATTCTTTCAAATCCTCAATCAAATCACCGCCTTGACTGTAATCATGGATTTTAGCCTGCAAACCTGCTTTTTCTGCAACAGCAGCAAGATACATCAAATCAGACGGAGGAAGCGGAGGAATTACCAATAATTCCTTGGTCGGCTGCTGACATCTGTCTTCCCTGTTCAAAACTGGTGACGGCGGATAAATAAGAAATATTTTTTTTTGAACCATAATGCAGTTATGCCCTTTCCTTAACCGTATTTGCAATTACAGCCGCAAGCGCAAGACAAACTGCACCAATAATAAATGCATATTCCCAATGATAATTTATGTAATCCGAGCCCATTGTAAAAGAGCATTTTGAAATAAACCACGCAACAAGCGTACATACAAATACCTGCGGACCGGCAATAAAGATATTAAATATACCCATTACAGAACCTTCTGTTCCTTTTTTAATAAACTGAGAAAGCATAGCAAAAGGCAAAGCACAAATACTAGCCCAGCCGATACCTGCAAGTCCCATACAAGCAGCAACGGCTTTAGGACTTTTGAAAAAGAACATTCCAAGATAAGCCAAAATCATTGTAAACAACGAAATTATATGAACTTTTTTATTTGAATATTTTGCTGACAAAATTCCAATAGGAATTGCAACAAGGAAACAAATCAAATTAAAAATTGCAAAACAAATTGAAGAAAAATTAGTTCCGTTCAATGTTGCCTGTGCGTATAACTCTTTTGTACTTTCAGCAGCAGTTGTCAAATCAGGTACATAATAAATTGTATGAACAGCATATTGCGTAAAGAAAATCATCATACACATTGTTCCAATCCAAGTAAAAAACTGCATTGTACAAATTTTTGAAACTTCCGGAGAAAGTGCAAAGAAATTTTTCAAAGAATTAAAAAACGTATCTTCAACTGCCTCAGCTTTTTCGTGCTCTTTTCTGCTGTTATGTTCTTTAATAGTTAAACAAGTCCAAATCATACCAAGCGTAAATGCTAAAGCCGCCATTACAAATTGTGCAGGAATAGACATTTGATAATTAAACGCCCACTTCAAGAACGGTGCAGTACCTGCAGCAACAACAGAACCAAGCCCTATAGCAAGGCTAATATATGAATTTGCAAGCGAATGCTGTTCTTCAGGTACGACATCGGGAACCAACGCTCTATACGGACCTTGAGCGACATTCACACATGCGTCAATAACCCAAATCATAATTGCTGCAATAACAAGTGCAGTCAACGGTGGTAAATTCATACCGGTAACTTTATGCAAAAACTCTGCAATATTAGCAGAATTAGGAAATATCCATAATGCAAGAGAAGCCAGCAGCGCACCGCCAAGCAAATACGGTCTGCGTCTGCCAAGAGGAGAAACTGTCTTGTCGCTCAAAGCGCCGACCAATGGCTGTACAACCATTCCCGTAAACGGACCTGCTAGCCAAATTAACCCGTAAATAAATGGAGACGCTCCAAGACTTTCAGTAACCGGCCCTGATAAAATAATTCTCATCTGCCACGCAAACTGCAAGCCAAAAAACCCTAATGCAAAGTTTAAAAATTGTGCAGTAGTGAATTTCTTCAACACGTTATTCTCTCCCATAATATATCTCCCCAAAATTACTGTAAAACTATTTTATATTGAACGAAGTTCCCCGTCAAGTACTTCCTTTATACCTTTACCAAAGTTTGCCGATACTTGAGAATTATAAAAAAGGAGGTTTAAAACCTCCTTTTTTATAATTATTCAACAGTAACTGATTTTGCAAGGTTTCTAGGCTGGTCAACATCCTTACCCAAAAATTCCGCGATATAGTATGCAAGCAATTGCAACGGAATAATTGAAATAATAGGTGAGAACAACTCTTGTACATCCGGAACTCTTATAATATGTTCAAACAAATCATTTAATTTTTCATCTTTTGAGTTTGTCAAAGCAATCATTCTCGCATTGCGGGCTTTTGCTTCTTCGCTGTTTGATAGAAGTTTTTCATAAACAGAACCGTTCATAAGAATTGACAATACAGGCATTGTTTCATCAAGCATTGCAATAGGACCGTGTTTCAATTCACCTGCAGAATAGCCAGTAGCATTGATATAGCTGATTTCTTTTAGCTTTAATGCACCTTCCAATGCTGAGGGGAAGTTTATTCCGCGTGCAATGTAGATAAAATCTTTATTGTTAGAATAAGCTCTTGCAACTGTTTGAATTTCATCTTTATGAGCAAGAATTTGTTCAATTTTTTGCGGTAAAACCATTAATTCTGCCTTTAAAGAAGTTAAAGTTGAAGATGCAATACTGTCTTTAATTTCTGCCATATATAACGACAAAAGATAAAATGCCATTAATTGAGCAATGTATGATTTAGTAGCTGCAACAGAAACTTCAATACCTGCATTGACAGGAATTAAGCTGTCAGCTTCACGAGCCATTGCACTGTCGGGACGGTTAGTAATAATTAAAATATGCGAACCTTTTGCTTTTGCCTGTTTAATAGCAGTCAAAGTATCCGCAGTTTCACCCGATTGAGAAACGCCTATAACAAGTGTATGTTCATCAGTAACCGTTTTTCTGTAAATATACTCACTTGAAGCTTCGACATCAACTGCAATTCCACAAAAACTTTCGATTAAATATTTACCGACCATAGCCGCATGCAAAGATGTTCCGCAGGCAATAATTTGAATTCTGTTAAGATTTTTCAAAGTATCTTTATTAAGTTTAACTTCATTCAAAATAATTTGTTCATCAGGAGCATGAAGTCTTCCGACAAGAATATTTCTGATAACATCGGGCTGTTCATGGATTTCTTTAAGCATAAAGTGTTTATAACCCATTTTACTCAATGCAACAGGTTCCCAAGGTAAAACTTCAACTTTCGGTTCAACTTTTTCGCCTTCGTTAGTAATAATTGACATACTTTCAGGAGTTAATGTTGCAATTTGATTATCGTTAAGATAAACAGCTTTTTTAGTGTGTTTAATAATTGCCGGAACATCAGAAGCCGCAAAGTATTCACCCTCACCAACTCCGATAAGAAGCGGTGCATTTCTTTTTGTAATAACCAGTTTATTTTTGCAATCGTTGTGCATAACACAAAGCGCATAAGCACCTTCAATTTCTTCTGAAGCTAGTCGAACAGCTTCGGTCAAATCTTCGCATTCGGCATATTTTCTTGCAACAAGGTGAGCAACTGCTTCCGTATCTGTTTGCGACCTGAATACACATCCTGACGCTGTTAATTCTTCGCGCAACTCTTTGTAATTTTCAATAATACCGTTATGAACAATAACAAGATTTCCACATGTGCAAGTATGCGGGTGAGCGTTCAAAACCGTCGGCGCACCGTGTGTTGCCCATCTAATATGACCAATACCCATAGTAGAAGCTGTAAACTCTTTTTCATGACCTCTCAATGTATCACGCAAATTTTGTAATTTACCGATAGCTTTATAAACTTTGATATCGTCATCACACATAACAGCAACGCCTGATGAGTCGTATCCTCTGTATTCAAGCTGTTCAAGCCCGTCAAGCAATATATCAACTACCGATTTATTTCCAACATATCCGACAATTCCGCACATATTATATTTCTCTCCAATAATCTGAAACTAATTTAAATTATATCATTGAAAAATTCAAAATAAAATATCCTTATAAAAGTTTTACATAATTTACTTTATATGTTTTTTCAATTATAATATAAATTATGAAAAAGATATCCGTTTTTATACTTTTGGCTTTATTATTGAGTATTCAAACACCCTCAAATGCAGGGATAATATCAGAACATAGAGCAAGAATTGAACAAAATAAAATTAATAAAACAACTATTTCAGAATTGAAAGCCGTTTTCGGCGAAATGCTTAAACAGGCTAACAAACACAATTTAATCGGAATGCAATCAGTGTATTCAAAAGATTTCGTTAATTCTGACGGATTTAATTACGATATCTACATGAAGATGGTTGAAGATACATGGAAAACTTATCCTGATATTTCATACACATCAGAAATTACAAATATTGAGTTCGATGAAAATTATGCAAGAGTTTATGTTACAGAAACAGCTTTTGCAACATCAGAAGAAGAAGTTGGTCAATTCAAAACAATCGGTGAACTTTATTCGATATCAAAATGTATTTATCAACTAAAAAAACATGGCACAATTTGGCTCATTGAAGCTGAACAGATTTTGGAAGAAACATCAACACTTAAATACGGTGACGCAAGATATATTAATATTGAACTTAATTCTCCAAAATATATAGGGGCAAACAAATACTACACATCTTCGTTGACTCTTGATATTCCAGAAAATACAATTGCTGTAGCATCAATTGGAAAAGAAAATATTGTTTACCCTCAAACGACAAAGACAGACGAGGCTTTCAGAAAACTTTCAAATGATAATATACTTGAAAGAGTTTTTCTTTCAAACAAAAATAATCTTAACGAATACAATATTGCGTCAGTCGGTTTGACTCAAGCTGAAAATTACGACAAAGACCACATAAGAGTATATATGACAGGTTTAGCGTTTATTATGACAAGAGTAAATGTAATACCTGAGAATAAATTTATCAAAGAGGTTAAAAAAGATGAGCAAAGCAAGTAAATTTATATATTTTATAGTATGTTATGTATTTTTTATATTTACAAACTTGTACCTGTCTAATGTGCTTGTAGACAATCTTACACATGGTTTTGAGATGTCAAATCCTGTATTTTCACTGAATTACATAAAAAATACAGGTGCAGCATTCAGTATACTTCAAGACTCAAGAGAACTTCTGATAATCCTTTCAATGATTGCATTAGTACTTTTATTCCTGCATGTTATCAATCATTTAAAAAGCATTTCTCTAAAAACCTGTTTCTATATAGCAATTTTATCGGCAGGTATTGCGGGAAATCTTCATGAAAGAATTGTTTACGGCTTTGTAAGAGATTATTTCCATTTAAATTTCATAAACTTCCCTGTCTTTAATATTTCGGATATTTTGATAAATGTTGGTGTAATTGCATTGATTATAATGATTTTAATAAAGAAAACGAAATAGTTAAAATGATTATATTTATAGACGAAAACGACGAAAATAAAAGATTAGACAGTTATTTGGCAGAAATAACTCCTGATTTATCGCGTTCAAAAATCCAAAGTCTGATAAAATCAGGAAATGCCAAAATTAACAATACCGTCAAAAAACCATCTTACCTGCTTAAGGAAAACGATAAAGTAGAATTTGAAGTTCAAGAACAGGAAGATTTATCAATAAAGCTTCAAAATATCCCTATTAATATTATTTATGAAGACGAAAATATGCTTGTGGTAAACAAACCGTCAGGTATGCTTACTCATCCGACAACAATTGAACGAGAAAACACTTTAGTCAATGCTCTTTTGTACAAATTCGGAGAAAATTTATCAGATATTAACGGAGAATTCAGACGCGGAATTTTGCACCGCCTTGACAGAAACACATCAGGACTTTTGATGATTGCAAAAAACAATAAGGCTCACGAGTTTTTAGCAAATCAAATAAAAGAACATACTATAACAAAAAAATACCACGCAATCGTAAAAGGCGTTATAAAAGAAAATGAATTTGAGATAAATTTACCAATAGGCAGAAATCCGACACAGCCACACAAAATGGCAGTAAGAGAAGACGGCAAAGAAAGTCTTACTCGTGTAAAAGTTCTTGAACGCTTCAAAGAACATACATACATTGAATTAAACTTAATTACAGGCAGAACACATCAAATCAGAGTTCACATGAGCAATATTAAACACCCTGTTTATAATGATACGCTTTATGGGGCCGGTGTTGGAAAAGTAAAAACAGAAGAACAGGTTTTGCAATCATACTTTTTAAGCTTTACAAAACCATTTGGAAATGAAATAATAGAGTTACAAATTGAACCTGACGAAAAAATCAATAAAGTTTTGAAATATTTAAGGGCAAATTGAACAAAAATAGACAAAGAGGATAAAACAATGCAAATAATATCTGTAATATCAACATTAATTTTGTGCGTACTTTTAGCAATGAATTATCAGGAAAGTACTGTTATTAACATTATAAGCAATCAAATTGCCGCGCTTTTACATCTTTCACCGTATATAAGAACCGTAAACATGGCTGTATATACGCTTGGAATATTTGTGCTTGGCGAAATATCCGCTATATTTTTCTTTGCTCCGCTGTATACATCTTTAAAAGAAAAATTTAATGCTTACAAACGTGAACTTGAAAAAGGTTCAATTTCTAACTCTAACGGGGAAGCAAAAATACAGGTACTTGAAAACAAAATTACGGTACTTGAAAAAGCACTTGAAGACGCTTTAAAAAACAGATAAACACTTGACAAAAAGCATATTACCAACCTTTATAAAAACTTTCCAATGTTAGTACACTTGACAAAAAACAGAATATCGTAAATAATGAGTAAATAGAAAGATGGAGGTATTTATATGTCAAGATTTAAGCATAGTGCTATGATTGCCCCCCCCCCGAAGCTTTTGGCTTAGGTATTTTTAGGGCATTTACATTAGCAGAAACTTTAATCACTTTAGCAATTATTGGTGTAATTGCAGCATTAACTATGCCAGGTTTAATTGCAAATTATCGGAAACAAGAAGTGTCCGCAAGATTAAAGAAGTTTTATTCAATGTTTAATCAAGCTATACAGCTTTCTCAAATTGACAACGGTCCTGTAACTGATTGGAGCCGTACTGACAATTTAAACGGTGAAGACGAGGAAGACTCAAAAATTAAAAACTTCGATGAAATGTCGAGATTTTGGAACAAATACTTTTCACCATATATAAAAACTCAAAGGATAGAAAACGGCTCAGATATAGGACATGCAAAAATTTATTTACCGGACGGCTCGACTATTCTGGCATGGAACGGCGGCTGTATGACTTTTTCTTATGATACTAACGGCGATAAAAAACCAAACGTATCAGGAAAAGATATTTATCCTTTTCATTTTTGCCATAAAATAGCAGAACAAAACCGATATTTAGGAATAAATAAAGCTTTTGGCCCCTTAGGAATGATTGACGCAACTGACAGACAGGCTGCTTATGATGCTTGTAAGAACAACGCAATTTGTTCATCTTTATTAATATTATATGATAATTTCGAATTCAAAAAAGATTATCCGATTAAATTTTAAAGCAATAAAAAAGCTCCCGTTTGGGAGCTTTTTTAATTATTTTTTTACTGCTGCGTCAATCAAACCTTTAAACAGCGGGTGCGGTTTTTCCGGTCTTGATTTAAATTCGGGGTGGAATTGCGAAGCTACAAACCAATCCAAATGCGGAAGCTCAACAACTTCTGCAAGCATTCCGTCAGGCGACATGCCTGAGAACACCAAACCTGCATCAGCAATTTGTTTCAAGTATTCATTATTAACTTCATATCTGTGTCTGTGACGTTCTGAGATTTTTTCCGACCCGTAAGCTTTTGCGGCCTTTGAACCTTTTTTCAATACACAATCGTAAGCACCCAATCTCATTGTTCCGCCGTACGCATGAACATTTTTTTGTTCAAGCATTAAATCAATAACGGGATATTGTGCATTTTCATCAAATTCAGCAGAGTTTGCACCTTTCAAACCGGCAACATTTCTTGCATACTCAATAACCGCACACTGCATACCTAAACAAAGTCCTAAGAAAGGAACATTATTTTCTCTTGCATATTTGATTACGTTTAACTTACCTTCAATACCTCTGATACCAAATCCGCCAGGAACTACAACAGCCTGAATATCTTTCATTAACTCTCGGCATTTATCTTCATCAACGCATTCTTCCGAGTTAATCCATTTAATCTCAATTGCCGCATCGTTTGCATAACCTGCGTGTTTTAATGACTCTACAACAGAAATATACGCGTCTGAAAGTTTGGTATATTTACCTGCAATTGCGACTTTAATAGTCTTTTTCGGATTTTTTATTCTATCGACAAGCTTTTCCCAATCTTTCAAATCAGCTTTTCTGTCATCTACTCTAAGCATATCAAGAACAACTTTTGCCATATTTTGAGCTTCAAGAGCAAGCGGAACTTCGTAAATACTTTTCATATCACGGCATTCAATAACTGCGTCTTTTGGAACCGAGCAGAACAAAGCCAGTTTTTCTTTTTCTGTTTTGGGAATAGGTTTTGTTGTACGGCAAACAAGAATTTCAGGCTGAATACCGTAACTTCTCAATACATTAACACTGTGCTGTGAGGGTTTTGTCTTCAATTCACCTGATGTAGGCAAATACGGAAGCAAAGTACAATGAATTGAAATAGCGTTTCCTATACCGGCTTCAGCTTTAAACTGTCTGATAGCTTCGACAAACGGCAAACTCTCAATATCACCGACAGTACCGCCTATTTCAATAAGTTGAAAATCAGGTTTAAACTGTTTTGTTGCACCGTTAATTCTTGATTTAATTTCGTTTGTAATATGCGGAATAACTTGAACAGTACCACCCAAATAATCTCCGCGTCTTTCTTTTTTAATAACGTGGCTGTAAACACTTCCTGAAGTTACATTGTTTAATTTACCTAAAGAAGTATCGGTAAATCTTTCATAGTGACCTAAATCCAAGTCGGTTTCAGCGCCGTCATCTGTAACAAAAACTTCACCGTGCTGGAACGGACTCATTGTACCGGGGTCGACGTTTATATACGGGTCAAATTTCTGGTTAATAACAGAAAACCCTCTTGCTCTTAATAATCTGCCTAAAGATGCGGCAATAATCCCTTTTCCTAAAGAACTTACAACACCACCCGTAATAAATATATACTTAGTCATTTATTTGCCCTTTCCAACGACTTTTGCGAGAATTAATACATTAATGCACTAATTAATTTTCGGAACCTTAAAGAACCCGTTTTCTTCTTCGGGCGCATTAGACATTAAAGCTTCCTTGCTGATTTCCTGAACAACTTTGTCTTCTCTCATAACATTATAAAAATCAATAACCTGAGTCATCGGTTTAACATTAGAGGTATCAACTTCGTTCATCTGGTCAACATATTTTAATACATCACCTAATTGTTTTGTATATAATTCTTTTTCTTCTTCTGTTAATTCTAATCTTGCAAGTTTTGCAACATGTTCAACATCTTTAATTGTAATCATATTCTCTACTCCAATTTATTTTTATATCTTAACACAAAAATCCCGCATGTCTGAAAATTATTACATAAATTTAAACATTTCAAAAATGAAATAAATTATGCTATAATATAAGAAGAGGAGAGAATTTTTGTTGGAAAGTAAAGATAAAACAATTGACGAACTTGATTTACTTGTGATTGCCTATAAAGACTGCAATGACGAGAAAAAGAAACGCATGCTTCATTTGAGTGCTGTGGAAAACGCAATGACGCTCGTTAAAAAAATTGCCGGGACTATTTCCATGCAATCAGGAATTTCCAACGAAGATTTGGTTCAGGTCGGTTCAATCGGTTTAATCAAAGCTATTGAATTTTTTGACCCTGATAAAAATGTTAAATTTAAGACTTATGCATCCTATTTCATTCGAGGAGAAATAAAACATTATTTAAGAGATAAAGCATCGATAATAAAAGCTCCGAGAGAACTTCAAGAACTTGTTTTCAAAATAAGTTCCGCAGTCAAAACATTGAAAGAAAAAGGGTTTGAAGAACCGACAGAAGAGCAGATATCAGAATGCGCCGGAGTGGATGTAAAAAAAATACATGAGGTTTTGGAAATTGAACTTTGCAAAACAACTCTTTCGCTAGATCAGGCAATTTCATCAGTAGATGACGACGATTTGACTCTTATCGATAAAATTCCGGCAGGCGATTATCAGGAATTCATGAATTCTTACGAAAACAGAATTATGCTGAAACAGGCTATAGAAAAACTTCCTGCCGACTTGCGGCAAATTATTGAATTGAGTTATTATCATGGCTTAAACCAGCGCGAAATTTCGGAAAAAATTCACATTTCACAAATGCAGGTTTCAAGACGCCTGAAAAAAGCTTTAAATAAAATGTATGAAATTATAAAAAAAGATTAAAAGGAGACATAAATGGAAGCGTTGATTACGATTTTAGCATTCGTATTTATTACAGGCTTATGCATAGGAAGTTTTTTAAATGTTGTTATATTAAGAGCTTTAAGCAATGAGTCAATCGTCTTCCCCGCTTCAAAATGTCCTGTTTGCCAGAATTCTTTAAAATGGTGGCATAATATCCCTGTTATTTCATATATTTGTCTTGGCGGAAAATGTGCATTCTGCAAAGAAAAAATCAGCATTCAATATCCGATAATCGAACTTTTAACAGGTATAATTTTTACTTATTTATTTATAAAATTCGGTTTCAGTATTAATACTTTATTTTACTGGGTTGTTTCATCAGTTTTAATAGTGCTTGCGGGAACAGATATAAAAGAAAAAGTTGTGTTTGACGCACACACTTATACATTGATAGGTTTGGGCTTACTTTTCTCGGCTGGTTATACAATTTATTATATAGTGTCAGATGTTCGGGCAGTAACATGGCTTTCTAATCCTTTAACCATGAGTATTCTCGGGGTAATTGCAGGTGTTGTTATTATGGAGCTTTTTGCAAGAGCCGGTTATCTTATAGCAGGTACAAGAGCTTTCGGCGAAGGCGACACATATATTGCCGCTGGACTGGGAGCTTTATTTGGTGTGCAAATGCTTATCTTAGCACTAATTTTAAGCGTTATAATTCAAGTAATATTATTTTTGCCTTCATTCATCAAAGGTTTAATAGACAATAAAGATTGGAAAACATTAATATCTTTCGGTTCATTCTGCATTTACGCTGCTGTATTTTATGTTATGCAGCAAAATAATTTGATAGAAAACCCGATTATTTATATGTTTGGAGCTTTATTGCTTGCTGTTTTGGGACTTTTATCCTGTATGTTTATATTCAAAGGTTTGCGTGAAAACCCTTCAAACAGAACATATTTACCGTTCGGACCTGCAATGGTTGCGGCAGCATTTATTATAATCTTGTTATTCTCCCATTTTGGTTCACAAACTTTTGCCTGCACTGATAAAATGTTTTGTGTCGGTGCATGCATTCCGTGTTTGAATATGGGCGGCTAAATTTAAAGCTATTATTACTATGCCGACAACAATTTCAACGACTCTTTCAAAATCTCCTCAGCAGAGGCTTTGTCATTCAACAACGCAACAGCTTTTGAGATTGCTTCTTGAATTTCTTTGCGTTCATAACCCAGAGAAACCAGCACCATTTGAGCGTCTTCAACAGCTTGATTGTCAATTTTGGTAGACGAAACAGAGGTAACCTTTATAGGTTCTTTTGTCTGATAATTCATCAATTTATCTTTTAGTTCAAGGATTATTTTCTGCGCTAATTTGGGTCCCACACCTTTAGCGCGCGTAATCTCTTTATAATTACCCTCGATTACAAATCCGATAAGTTCTGATGACTCAAATTCATCCAACAAAGTCAATGCCATTTTTGAACCAACACCTGACACAGAGGTTAAAATATTGAATATATCTCTGTCTTCTTTGTGCAAAAAACCGCAAAGACTCATTTTGTCTTCCCTATGCAAAAGTACTGTATAAATCTTGACTTCACCGTCAGAAGCTGCAGAAAAATCTCTAGAAGTTGTTTCAAGCAAATAACCTATTCCGCCGGTTTCCACAGTAAGAAAAGTCCCCTTAGAAGTATTTGATTTTCCTGACAATATCCCTTTAATGTAATCGTACATTATTGCTCCCTCAAAGTTCTTCTGATTACAGAAATATCTTGTTCCAGTTCTTTATTAACTTTCAAATCATCTCTGATTTTTTCGTAAGAATAAAGCATTGTTGTATGTTTCTTTTGGAAAAATTCTGCAATAGCCTCAAAGCTTTTCTGCGTCATTTCTCTTGATAAATAAACAGCAATGTGACGAGCTGAAGAAACTCTTTGATTTCTTGCAGAGCTCAAAAAGTCTTTAATCGAAACTCCATAGTATTCGCCGACAGCTTTTGCAATATCCGAAATACTAATTTCCTGCCTCATAGCTTCGCAGTTCAAAACTTTTTTAGCAAAAGCAAGTGTCAAATCAGTCTTCTCAATATCAGCATAAGCACTGACTTTATTAAATGCACCCTCAAGCTCTCGAACATTGTTCATAAAATTCTTTGCAATATATTCAAAGACATCAAATTCAGCCTGAATGTTAGCCATTTCCGCTAAATTTTTCAAAATAGCAACACGTGTTTCAAAATCAGGCGGAGTAATATCCACAATCAAACCCATTTCAAAACGCGTTCTGAGCCTGTCAGGAAGTGTAGGAATATCTTTCGGCAGTCTGTCTGAGGTAATAACAATTTGTTTATTATTGTTATGAAGACTGTCAAAAGTATGGAAAATTTCTTCCATAGTGAATGTTTTGCTTTCCAAAAACTGAATATCATCAATCAACAAAACATCAACATTTCTGTATTTTTGACGAAATTTATCCATTCTGTTTGTCTTATCGTTACCGCCTGTTTGAAGATTTTTAATAAGTTCGTTAAAATACTCTTCTGTTTTAATATATTTAACTTTCAATTTTGGTTTATTAAATATAACATAATGACCGACAGCCTGCATAAGGTGAGTTTTTCCAAGCCCTGATGCACCGTAAATAAATAACGGATTATATTTTTTTGCCGGATTTTGTGCAACAGTCATTGCAGCAGCATGAGCAAACCTGCTGTTTTCCCCGACTACAAAGTTTGAGAATTTATATTTTAAATTTAAATTAGCAGAAGACTGCATTTGTGCAAGGTTGTCCATCAATTTGGACTCTTCTGTTTCAACAGGGGTACGCTTTTGTTTTTGAAGTTCTTTTTTCTTTTCTTTCTGGTAGCGTTCGGCAAACTCTTCATCATAGACTATTGTATAGCTGACACTTTTACCGACAGCATTTTTTAAGGCTTCAAGAATTTTAGCATCATGCTGTGATTTTATTGCTTGCGGAGCAAGAGCGTGAGCAGTAATTAAAGTTAAAAGGTTGCCGTCAAAAGAAACAGCTTCCAGAGGCTCTATCCACATTTTAAACGTAGGTACAGTCTGCGCTAGCTCCTCTTTGGCTTTACTCCATATTTCTTTTTCTTCCATAAAAATATTCTACTATAAAAATAATTTATACAACACAACAGCACAGGAAACTGATAAATTTAAAGATTCAACAGTCCCCGCCATTTCTATCTTAACCTCTTTTGTTGAAAAATTTATCAATTCTTCTGAAAGCCCGTCTGCCTCCGAACCAAACATTACAAGCACTGGTTCTTTAACATTAAAATCCTTAAGATATTCCTTTGCCCTTGGTAAAGTTGCAACGCGCTCAAAACTCTTAAAAATTTCAAGCCCCGAAAATTCCTCAATATAAACTACGGGAATTTTCCATAAATTTCCTACAGAAGAACGCACACATTTAGGGTTATACAAATCAGCACATTCTTTTCCGTACAAAACAACTGCGTCAGCACCAAAAGCGGTTGATGTCCTTAAAATTGTTCCAAGATTTCCTAAATCCTTAATATTTTCAAGCAAAACAACCTTTTTAGCATTTTTCAAATCTTCAATTGAATAACCTTTTTTCTTTGCAACAGCAACTACATCAGGCGCAGAGTCTGTAGTCGAAATCTTTTTCAAAACAGCTTCATTTGTCAAAATAACTTTATCACTCAAAAATAAATATTTTTTTTCATCAGCCACAAAGGCATATTCAATTTCAATACCTGCATTAAAAGCTTCTTCAACAGATTTGAAGCCCTCCAACAAAAATTTATTTTCTCTGTCACGATATTTTTTTTGCTGTAATTTTACTGTTTCTTTTACTAGTTCATTATTTACGCTCGTAATTTCCATTACAATACCTCAAATTCTTTCAGCCAATCTTTTTCCTGCTCTGTTAGCATTGAAAAATCTATCAATTTCTTTTCATAATTCATTTTAACAAAGGAATGAATTTTTCCGTCTTTCATATAACAAGAATTTTCGAGCCTTACTCCAAAACACTTTTCGTTGTATAATCCGGGCTCAATAGTAAAACACATTCCGTCCTTAATTTCAACTTTCGCTATTTCATTAGGACTAAGGTTTGGAGGATACTCATGAACGCTTATCCCGATACCATGCCCGAGTCCATGATTAAAAACAAACCCGTCTATTTGGTTTTCTGAATAAATTTTACGTGCAGTTGCATCAATATCAAACCCGCAAGATAAACTTGAATTATAAGCATTTAAGAACATCTTTAAAACAGTTGTATAAACTTGTTTTTGCAATTCTGACGGCTTTCCTTTTACAAAAACTCGCGTAATATCTGTTGCAAGCCCCTGTTCATAATATGCTCCGCAATCAACCAATACAAGGCTTCCGTTTTTTATAATTTCATCCTTTGAACATTTTGAATAATGCGCAAGAGCAGAGTTTTGGTCTTTTGCAACAATTGATTTGAAACTTAAACTCTTTGCACCGTATTTTTTAAACTCTTTTTCAAGCTGTTCTGCAACATCATACTCAGAAATGTTATCATTATTTTCAATGTAATCTCTTATTGCTTTTACAGCCAAATCAGTTCTTCTGAAAGCTTCTTTATAATGCTCAATTTCGTCAGCAGTCTTAATTGCTTTCATCAATTTTATCGGGCTGTCATCCAAAACTTTTACCTTATCACCGATTAGTGAAAAATCATAAGCATTAATTGTTGATTTATCAACCCAAATATTACCCTGATAGCATTCCACAAAATCATCAATATCCTCTAGCAAACGCGCACGGTCATTAATAATTACAGCTTTGCCCTGAATTTTGCTTGAATAATTTTCAGAAAAATCTCTAAGGTTAAAAAGATATGAAACTTCCTCAAGATTTGTAATCAATACAGCACCTTCAAAATCCATATCCTTAATCTTTTCATCAACTGACACTCCATCTGCCTGAACAATATTTGAGCTGTCATACTCAAAGTTTTCATCAAGAGGGTCATCTTTTAATAATTGGATTTGAACACCTTTCACCTGCAATTCTTCAATACGCTTTTGGGAATTCTTTTTAGAAAAAATCCCGAGAATTTTACCATTTGGAATACGTTTCACCAATTCATCCAAAAAAGTTTGTCCCGTCTGTAATTTTACAACATTTATCAAATCCTGATTAACTTCCAAATCAGCTTGAATATGATATCTGCCATCAACAAACAAATAAATATTATCGGGCGTTACAAGCGCGTCGCCTGTTGACCCTGAAAAACCGGTTAATTTATAACGGGAATTTTCTTGCAGCTTAGAATATTCCACCAAATATTTATTGGTAGAATTTACGAGCAGGAAATTTAATCCCTGCTCATGCATAAATTCTCTTATTTTCTGAATAGAATTAGTCATCTTTTCCAGTCAATTGGATTAAGTGCCAACCAAATTGAGTTTGAACAGGCTCAGAAATCTGTCCTACTTTTTCCAATGCAAACGCTACGTCTTCAAACGGCTTAACCATCATTCCTCTTCCGAAATAACCTAAATCACCGCCATTAGCGCCTGAAGGACAAAGAGAAACTTCTGCGGCTGCATCCGCAAAAGATTTTCCTGCATTGATTTCTTCTAACAACTTTTTAGCTTCATCTTCTGTTTTAACAAGAATATGACTTGCTTTAACTTCATTTGTCATAGATTTTAACTCCTTTATCTGTACAAACAAATTATAACATAAAAAGAAGACTTGCTTTCTATGGAGGCTGAAAACAAGTCATAATTTGTAAATATCAAACATAGAGCTTTTATGAAAAAATTAAGTTGGATTTTTTAGAATAAGCCTGCTATATTTTAAACCAAACCTGCTAAGAAAAAACTCTTATCGCAACCCCGAAAAAGTGCCTGGACATAACAAGCTTACATTTATATATTAACCTTTTTTCCATGCGATTTCACCACTCTTAAGAATAAACTTTTTATGTGATGAGTAATATCAAATAACTAATCCTTAAGAATTATATATTATTATTTTCATTCGTGTCTGGCTTTACGTGACCTACAGTCTGCTTTCTATCATTCAATCAAATAAAAAAGCCTAAGACTAAAGTCTAAGGCTTTTTTATGGAGCGGAAGACGAGACTCGAACTCGCAACAACCTGCTTGGAAGGCAGGGACTCTAGCCATTGAGTTACTTCCGCGTGTAAATATACTATAATACAAAGAAAAATTTTTTGCAATAGGTTTTACTATACACGATGATTATTCTTTACAGTCTTGCATAAGCTTTTTTATCAGGATATAATCAAAAAAAAAGGGGATAAATAATGTTAGATCAAATAATTGCTTATGGCGACAAACTCGAAAAAGTGTTTGCAACATTTAAAATCAGTATGGTTTTAGGGATAATTTTTAACTTAATCCTTATTGCAGTTTTATTTAAACTTACAGATATTTTTACAAATAAATTAAAGAATAAATTCAGTAAAAATGAAAACGCAGGCCCGATAGGTCAAGTCATACCTATTATTGAAAAAATAATTAAAACAATTATTGTATTTGTTATTGTAGCCTCATTTTTACAAAGCCATGGTTATTCATTAACATCATTGATAGCAGGTTTCGGGATTACAGGTTTAGCCGTAGGTTTTGCGGCACAGCATACAATTGCCTCAATGTTCGGTACACTCGGAATTCTTACTGACAAGGTTTATAAAACAGGCGATTATATAAAAATTGACACAACTGAGGGTACTGTTGAAAACATCAATCTGCGTTCAACAAAAATTCGAACACTTGAAAATCACCTTGTTACAATTCCGAACGACAAAATGGCTGACAGTGTAGTTACGAATATAACCAAAGCAAGCAAACGCCGAATTGATTTAACTTTTGGTGTTACTTACGATACATCTGATGAAAAACTTACAAGAGCAATAGAAATTATTAAAGAAATTGCAGGCTCAAGAAATGACATGCATAAAGATTTTACCGTTTTTGTAGAAGCATTGGACAGCAGTTCCATAAATATAAGACTTTTAGGTTATGCTAAAACAAAAGCTTTTGACGTTTTTGCTCAAATAAGAAGCGAAATTTATCTTGAAGTTGTAAAACGCTTCCGCAACGAGGGAATAGACTTTGCATTCCCGTCAACTACTATATATATGGCTGACAACAAAAGCTAAAGTGACAGAAAGGGCTGCGTAGCAGTGAACATAAAAATAATTGCACTCGGAAAAATTAAAGAAAAATTTTTGAAAGACGGAATTGATGAATTTTTAAAACGCCTTACCCCTTATGCTTCTGTCGAAATCATAGAACTGCCTGCTATAGAGATTAAGGATGAAAATTTAACACAAAAAGTATTAAAAGAAGAGGGAGAAAAAATTCTTTCTCATATAAAGCCTCAATCTTATGTAATAACAATGGAAATTAAGGGCAAAATGCTTTCATCAGAAGAGCTTGCAGAAAAGATTGAAGAACTTACAAACGACGGAGTTGGTGAAATTATTTTTGTTATTGGCTCATCGTGCGGAATTTCTCCGATAGTATCAGAACGTGCAAATTTTAAATTAAGTATGTCAAAAATGACATTTTTACATCAGTTTGCAAGACTTTTGCTTGTAGAACAGATTTACAGAGCATTCAAAATAATAAAAAAGGAAACTTATCACAAATAAGCTTAAGCAACTGATACCTTTTCCGTGGTATTTGCATAATTAACCAGTGCTCTGAAAATAAACGGATGAAGTTTTTCATCTTTTACATCCTGATAAATTATGGTTAAAGCCTGTTTTGGTGTCATTGCTTCTTTATACGCACGATTTTCCGTTAGAGCTGAATATTTATCGGCAACAGATAAAATTTGCAAATCCAAATCAGCTCTAAAATCATTAGAAACCCACGGATAACCCGTCTTTTTTGCATTCTGATGATGATTTCTGATTAAATTAAGCGTTTTTTCGTTCAAACCCGAATTTTTTAAAAGTTCATAACTTAATTCGGAATGTGTATGCATAATTTTTGTTTCGACAGCATCAAGTTTTGCAGGCTTATTTAAAACTTCTTTCGGAATAAGAACTTTGCCTAAATCATGCAAATATGAAGCGTCTTTTATTGCTTTTGTGTCAACTTTTGAATGAAGAGAAAACGGTAAATTTTCAACAATTCCTGCGGCAATATGACCCGTTTCGGAAGCATGATTTTGAAGCAGTTCTTGCAATTCCGCCATATTCAAATCCAATTGTGGATTAAAATTTTTAACAATATTTTTAATTTTGGGATTTGCTGCAATCATCCGCTTTATTGCAGGTTCGGTTGTGAAGCGGTCAATTGAATTGTTTTCAAAAGTGTCCGCCTTCAAATTATTGCCGAAATTTATTCCGTAATTACTTCGGCCAATATTAATATAGCGATTTATTCCGCCCACACCAAGCGGTCTGGCAATTTCCATTCCCAATTTTCCACACATTACTACACTACATATATATAAAGTGTTTTTTTAAAACAAAAAATGCTCAAAATATAAATCTTGTGAACAAATTTTTACAATTTATGATAAAATTCAAATATGAAAGAAATAAAAAATATTCTAGTATGCGGAATAGGTGCAATTGGCAGTATTTATGCCGAAAAAATCCAAAAATCAACACCTGAAAATTTAAGAATTCTTGTAGACAAAAAACGACTTGAAAAATATACAAAAAATCCTGTGATTTTTAACGGCAAAGAATTGAACTTTAATTATGTTTTGCCTGAGGAAAAAGACTTTAAAGCTGATTTGGTAATTATCGCAACTAAATTTGACGGGCTGAATGATGTTGTAAGAAATCTTGAAAATTTTGTAAAAAATGATACAGTAATTTTATCTTTATTGAATGGAGTTACAAGCGAAAAAATTATAGCAGCAAAATACGGATGTGACAAAATTCTGTATTCATATTTTATTGGACACAGTGCAGTCCGAACAGGTCGTGAAGTCGTTCACGATGATGTTAATACGCTTGTATTCGGTTCTGAAAACCCCGATGATTTGAATAATGTAGAACGTGTAAAAAAATTTTTTGACAAAATCGGAATTAGTTATCAAATTCCCGACGATATAATTCGTTCATTATGGCTCAAATATATGCTTAATGTTTCATCGAACCAGATTACGGCAGTTTTGGGTTTTACTTTCGGTGAGATGATGTCCAACAAAAATTGCATGAGTCTGGCAAAAAATGTAATGAAAGAAGTTCAAGCAATTGCAAAAGCTGAGGGTGTAAACAACACCGAAACAATGGTTGAAGAAACTGTTGCACATATTAAAACAATGATACCTGAGGGAAAAACATCAATGCTTCAAGATGTTGAGGCAGGCAGAAAAACTGAAGTTGAGATGTTTGCAGGGACAATTATTGATTACGGCAAAAAACACGGAATTCCAACACCTTACAACAAAATATTAAAAGAAATGCTTGACGCAATTTATGAAAAAAGTCTTATTTAGTCCGCCTTATACGTTTTTTACAAGAAAGTTTTGCGTGTTCTATTGCTTCAATTTCAGAATAATAAATTCTGCTGTCACTAATATCAATATTGTGTTTTTTCAACTGTTCATGAATTTCTTCATTTTTCAGAACCAAAAATAATTTGATGTGCTGTGATTTTAAGCGGAGAATTATATCTTCAAGCGCAAAAACAGCTGATATATCAAGCAAATCTTCACTGTCATATACAAGGATTAAATAACGTGTTCCCAAAAATTCATCAAACTGTGAAATCAACTGAGTTGCAGAACCAAAAAAGAAAGCTCCGCTTATGTGAACAACACGAATTTTATGTTTATAATTTTTTTCAAGCATTTTTTCGGCGGTAATAAGATTTGTGTCATACTCTGTCTTATCAATAAGTTTAGCTTTGTCAGCGGCTTTTTTAGCATATAACAATGCTGCAAGAGTAATTCCCGCACCCACAGCAACAATCAGATTATAAAACACTGTCAAGAAAAATACTACCGCTAAAACCCACAAATCATCTTTAGGTGCAAGGTTAATAACACGCAAAAATTTTGTATCAATAATATCATAACCAATTTTTATCAAAATTCCTGCAAGAACTGCCAATGGAATTTCTGCAACAAAATCGGAAAATTTATAAATAGCAAGCACAAGCACTAACGCAGTAACCATAGCAGCAAATTTTGTAGCTGCACCTGATTTTAAAGCCGCAACTGTTCTCATAGTAGCCGCCGCACCAGGGAGAGAGCCTGTCAAAGCACAACAAATATTACCAATACCTTGAGAAGCCAAAAGCTTATTATGCTGAACAGGAGTTTTTGTAAGAGATGTTGAAACTAAACCGGTTAATAAACTTTCTGATGAAAGAATTACTGCAAGCATAGCCGCATAGTGAAAATACGTAATAAAATCATGCAAATTTGTATGCGGTATTGAGATTGCTGGAATTGAAACAGATATTTCAGATATTTTTGCAACATTTAAGCCCATTTTAATTGATATAAGCGTACATACAATAAGCGCCAAAATTTGCGAAGGCACATATTTATTCCATTTTTTAGGCACGCCAAAAACAATGAATAGTGTCAAACATCCTATGGCCAAAGCTTCAAGATTTACAGAACTGATTGATTTGAATACTGTTTCAATACTTTCAATTGTATTAGAAGCAGGGGCAAGCCCGAGCAAAGCATTTAACTGCATTATTATAATAATAACTCCGACACCGTTCATAAACCCTGATATTACAGGATAAGGAACGTACTTAACAATTTCGGGCAATTTGGTCATTGCAAGAATAACCTGCAAAATTCCTGCCAGAAAAATAATAAATATAACCGCGCTGACGTCTTTATTCAAAGCATGCATAATTGAGGCTATAACAATAGCAACAGGCCCTGTAACTCCCGAAATCATCGGGATTTTAGTTCCCAAAAGTCCGGCAATCAGAGTTAAAATTATTGCGCCCCAAATACCTGCACTCGCACCAAATCCTGTCGCAACACCAAAAGCCAATGCCTGCGGCAAAGTAATGATAGCGGCATTAAGCCCGCCTAAAATATCTCCGGCTAAAACTTGCAGTTTAGTCTTCATAAAAATTATTATATACAATCTTTATGATATAATCAAGTTATGAATTTGAAAGAGATTTATTCTGATAACAAACAACCCGTTATTTCTTTTGAAGTTTTTCCCCCGAAAGATAGCGATGAAAACCTTTTATCCGAAATCAATATTTTGAAACAATATAATCCTGCGTTTATCTCTCTAACCTGCGGTGCCGGCGGGAAAGAAAACAAATCTTTTGAACTTTTAAAAAAGATTAAAGAAGTAAATCTTATGCCGCATTTTACCTGCATTTCATCTTCAAAACAAAGCGTAGAAGAAGGCTTAAAAGAAATTGAAGCAATGGGGATTGAAAACATTTTAGCGCTTAGAGGCGACATCCCGCAAGACCCTGAATTAATCTGCCACGATTTCAATTTTGCAAACGAACTTGTTAGTTTTATTAAAGAGAGAACAAATCTTTCTATCGGCGTTGCAGGATATCCCGAAGGGCATATTGAAAGCCCTGATTTAAAAACAGATATTGAAAATTTGAAAAGAAAAGTTGCTGCAGGTGCCGACGTCATTTTTACTCAATTATTTTTTGACAACAATAAGTTTTATGATTTTATTGAACGCGTAAGAAATGCAGGAATTGAAATCCCGATTGCTGCAGGAATTATGCCGGTTATCAGCAAAAAACAGATTGAACGAATGGTTTCTATGGCAAAAATCACTGTACCTCAAGAACTTCAAAACGCAATGCAAAAATATGACTGCTTAAAAGATTTTGGAATTGATTTTGCCGCAAAACAGTGCAAAGATTTGATTAAAAACGGAGTACAGGGACTTCATTTCTTTACATTGAATAAATCGTATTCCACAACAAAAATTCTGAACAATATTAAGGAGTAAAATATGAATAAACACATTGAACACACACTATTAAAACAGGACTCAACTAAAGAAGAATTTATCAAACTTTTTAACGAAGCAAAAGAGCACAAATTTTTAGGTGTCTGCGTAAATCCTTTATACGTAAGCCTAGCAAAACAAGAACTTGCAGGAAGTGATGTAAAAATCGTTACGGTTGTCGGATTTCCTTTAGGAGCAAACCGTTCGGATGTAAAAGCATTTGAAACATCAAAAGCTGTTGATGACGGCGCTGATGAAATCGATATGGTAATAAATGTATCTGCGCTTAAAAACAAAGATTACGAATTTGTTGTAAACGATATCAAAACAGTTAAAGAAGCTTGCAAAGACAAACCGTTAAAGGTAATCTTAGAAACAGATTTGCTTGAAAAAGACGAAATAAAAAAGGCTTGCGAGCTTTGTATAGAAGCAAAAGCTGATTTTGTAAAAACATCAACGGGATTTGTAAAAGGCGGAGTCGGTGCAAAAGCGGAAGATGTAAAACTAATGTTTGACACTGTTTCACCATACGGATTAAAAGTCAAAGCCTCAGGCGGTATCAGAGATAAAGAAACAGCCTTAAAAATGCTTGACGCAGGCGCCGAAAGATTAGGTACAAGTTCGGGTGTAAAAATCGTTTCATAAAATATGACTATGCTATAATATTTATTAAGGAAATAGCGTATGGGTGATGAAGATAAACAGTTTGACGCCACCCCGAGGAAACTCGAGCAGGCAAGAAAAGAAGGACAGGTTGTTAAATCAAAAGATTTTTCAACCGCTATATCCTTGCTTGTTTTGTTCTCGGTAATCTTCGGACTCGCTCCGTTTATCTGGGACCAGATTATACAGCTTTACACCCTTTTATATGAACAAATTCCAAACACCCACCTGTCAGAAGTTGGGATGACTTATATAAGCACTGTAACCATAAAATGTGCCGCATTGATTATCGGTCCTATTTTATTTATTGCGTGGTTTATGGCTATTATGGCAGATTTTATTCAGGTGGGTCCTCTTGTTGCAACCGCACCTTTAATGCCAAAACTCGATAAACTTAACCCGACAAAATATTTCAAAAATATTATGTCCGTTAAAACTCTTTTTGAATTATTCAAAAACATAGTCAAAGTAATTCTGCTGGGTTTTATCGGCTACAGTGTTTATATGTCGCATATTGAAAACATATTAATGCTTGCGGCTATTGATAACAACTTTGCCGTAATGATTGAATTCGGCAAACTCATAACAGACTTTATTTTCAAAGCATGTATCGCCTTTCTTGTAATTGCTGCGGCGGATTACGGGGTTACAAAATGGAAATTTTTAAAAGACCAAAAAATGTCTTTCAAAGAAATTAAAGACGAATACAAAAACACCGAAGGCGACCCGAATGTAAAAGCGGCACTTCGCCAGCGCCGTATGCAAATGCTTCAAAGAGGCATGATGGACGCGGTTCCTGATGCTGACTTTGTTGTAACAAACCCGACTCACATTGCCTGTGCCTTAAAATATAAAGCAGAAGAAATGGCGTCGCCTATGCTTATTGCAAAAGGGACAGAACTTATTGCAAAAAAAATTATCGGGATTGCTAAAGAACACGGTATTCCTGTTATTGAAAACGCTCCGGTTGCAAGAGCTCTTTACAAAATGGTGGATTTGAACCAGCAAATCCCGCCAGAGCTTTACAAAGCAATTGCAGAAATTCTTCTATTTGTTTACAAAATGAAAAATACAACAAATAAAGGAAATATAAAATAAAATCTATGATAGAATAGAATTGTAAAACTATGGTTATGCAGAATAAAAATAAGTTACAAGAATATATAGAATTGGTTCAAAAAGTAGCCAAAGTAGAACATCGCAGAATTCCATCACATATGGTGGATTATGAAGAATTGGTTTCTATCGGTATTCTTGCTGTGCAGGTTTTGATAAAAAACAAAACTCCCGAACAGCTTGAAAAATACAACGCGGCATATATTGCGACAGCTGTAAGATGGGCTATTAGAAACGAACTAAGAATAAGATATAAATGGTATTCGTTAAAACATAAATCAGAAGAAGAATATGATGATGAAGAAGCAGCAGACGGCGTTGATATACAAAAAGCAAAAGTCCGTGAAGCTGTTTATGAAACCATTTTGTCAATCGACGGACTTGCAGCTGCGGCAAGTGACAATGACTCACCATTTGACTTTTTGAAAGACAATCATGCACAGCCTGATGAAAGTGCCGAAATCACTGAAATGGGTCGTATGATTAGAGCTGCAATTGCACAGCTTCCGGCAAAAGAAAGAACTGTTGTTGAATACAGATTTTACAGAAACATGCAGGTTAAAGACATTGCGCGCCAAATCGGGTTGTCGCCTTCTCGTGTAACCAGAATTGTTCAATCTTCCTTAAATACAGTTAAAGAATATCTTAATTCAAGAGAACAGTACGGTTATTAACCTTTAACAATTTCAATTCTGTCGTCTTCTTTAATTTCCAAAGGCTGAGGTAAGTTTTTGATATAATTTGCCGTGTAAACATTTTTATCTACGTCAAATTTCTTGATAACGTAATCAGGATTTGGATTTACAGGCATATAATTATCTCCGCCGTATGCAAAGAAGTCATCGCAAGCTACAGTAAATTTTCTTGTTTCACTCGGATTGTTGACATCAATTTTAGATTTTGAACCGTCTTTATTTATATAATTTAAATCAAGAAGCTGCCCTTTATCAGTTACCGTGTATTCTAAGCCTGAAACAAGCAATATACCCGGTTTAAAATCTGATTTTTCAAAAGATTTTGCACCAACTTTAATCGCATCGACAATTTGTTTTTCAGAGAATTCACAAATCATCATTTTATCTTCAAACGGTGTAACATCATTTATTCTGCGAGAGTCAATTTCACCTTCAGGGAAATAACCTCTTATATTACCTGCATTAAGAATTGCAATATCAGTACCGAGTTCATGTCTCATAGCGTCAACAATCAAATTACCGTGAGGATTGTTTGAAATCAATCTGTTTTTAGGTGCAGGCGGAGCTGATTTAATAGTAGCAAGCACTTCGGGTTTACCGATAATTGACTCTACAGCTGTTTTAAACGGTAATGTTCGGCTGAATAAACCTGAACGCATTACGTTATTTTGAGCTTTTACAAGTCGTCCTTCTTTATCAAATACAGTTTTTAATACACCTGCAAACTCGCCGTCTTTACCGATTTGAGTAAGCAATACGGGTTCGCCTGATTTTGAATAAAGCAGATTGTCGCCGTTTTTTACGCCTTTATAAAGGTCATGAGTATGACCGCCGAGAATAATATCAATACCTTCAGTTTCCTGCGCAAGGCGTTTATCCATATCTTTTCCAATATGAGAAAGTACAATAATTTTATTTATGCCTTGAGCTTTGAGATTATTAACTTCTTCTTGAACTTTTTTGATTGTTGTATCTATATCATCAATAGTAAAATCATGCAAAGATTCTCTTGTACCAACTCTTTCAAGAGCATCAGACGGTGCCGTACCTATAATACCGAACTTTTGTCCGTTGTATTCTTCAATTTTAGATTTTTGAATTTTTCCTGCCATAGGACTATCTGCTTTTACTGTAACATTTGCGGCAAGAAGTTTATATTTTGCGTCGCTTATGGTTGAAGCAAGAGCGTCCGGCGTAGCATCCATTTCGTGGTTGCCGAGAGCATTCGCAGTTACTCCTATCCAATTTAAGAAATGACTTGCAACTTTATTTGTCATTGGATTTGAACCTAATAAAATATCACCCGAAGCAAGTTTTAATTTAACACCATTGGATTTCATTGCGTCAAAATTTTTCGACATTGAACAAATACGTTCCATATTTGTCATTTTGCCATGAATATCAGCTACATAAAATATGTCTGCTTCTATATTATTTTCAGAATTTTTTACAAAAGTATCAACGGGCGGTTTCTGCTCACTTACAGGCTTTTGTACAGGCTGTTTTGAGACTTGCTGAACATTTCCGTATTTTTGAACTGCGTTTATAATTAAATTCATATCGTTAATCCTTTTTTATATTAAATTCCGTCAAAAAAATTTTTGCTAAATTTTTGCTTAATATTAAATAAAATTAAGCCGCTTGTCTTTTTGTTTCTTTGTATGTTCTTAATCCCTGCACCCAGTTTTCGGTAATATTTACATCATCACCGATAACAGATTGAGGGAGTGCTGCGTGGTGAATTTTTGGAAGTAAATATTCTTCCAAATACTCAACAGGTCTTGAAATATTATCATCAGTATCATTACAAATGAAAACGGTTTTGCCGTTTTTGTCTGTTCTTGTTCCGATAATTGTAATTTCGTGTCCGTTTATGATTGTATTTGTACCATCAACCTGAGTGTAGCCGATAATTACGTTTTCACCAAGTTTCAGAGCGTCATTAATCTGCTTTTTCATTGTTGCGAAATCCGTTTCATATCCTATTAATTTCGCATTTTCATCAACAGTTTGATAAGTTACGGAAATCTTATTTTTATCTTCAACAACAGATTCTGTGAATGTTTTTTCAAATTCAATCAACCCTTTATCGTTCTGATTAAATTTACCTGCACGTTTGTCTGTCAATGTATCATAAGACTGTTGAGAGCCTACCTGCATAAATGTTGACTGCATTAGAACATCGACAGAAGAACGCTCCAATGCGTCTTTATCAACTGTTTGAATATGTGCTCTTACAATCGCATTTTTGTCGGGAGCAAAAGTAAGTTCAGCTTCATCAAAATTATTAGCTTTATATGGAATTTCAAACGCATTCAAAAGCCAAACCGCGTCAAGCGTGTTATCAGCAAGATTTTTAAGTTTAATATTTTTATTAACTGCCATTTGAGGTGAACTTAATCCCTCAACAAATCTTGCAAATTCTGCAGGATGTTTTTGAGCAAGGTTAAATTCAATACTTGAAGCAACGCAGGTACCAGAATGGTCAACATTTACATCGGGAGAGTTTCCTGCAAGCGCCGCAGTCTGTGCCTGATAAGAAGCGGGGATATTACCGAACTGCTGTGTAATTGTATGCGGGTCAGTCAAAATTGCAACTGTTTCTTTCAAAATATTTGCGTTACTAAGCCCCTGTGCACGCGGAGTTGAAGCTATTTGATATAAATTATCAAGAGTTGTTGTTTTGTTATTAGAAGCAGAATTTAACAAAATACCTGATTTCAAAAGATAATTCAGATATCTTTTTGTATCTCTATCTGCAATCTTTTGAAGCTCGTTATACTTATTTTTCTCATCTTTAGTTGTTAAGACGGTTCTTAAACTTGAAGCTGAAAGTGCAGCATTAAAAGGAATTTGAGTCATAATCGGATTTGATGTAAAAGAAGTTTTTGTATCTTTTACAGACTCATCATTTTTTACAGGTGTAGCCTTTAAAGGCTTAACTGTGTTATAATTATTATATTGATAACTGTTTACCGAATACACAATTCCACTCCACTACTATTATAATAAAAAAATAAATGTGGAAAAAGTTGCTAAATATACTAAATTTACATTAACAAATGTTACAATAGGGAAAAATATTTTGAAAATCAAACCGCTCACAAAAGAACAACTGATAATTTCAATAGACAGATTAACAAGGTTTAAAGAGCCTGAGATAAAGTATTTGCGTGTCTTTAAAGATATTATAACAAACAATCTCATTGAACCTAAATATAAGAAATCTGAACTTGATACATTAGATTATGAAGAAATAAAAAATCTTGCTGTTGAAATTATAAATTATTCTGTGGGCGTTTCTAATAATGACATTATAATAAATCAACGTCTTTTTGATTATGAAAATTCAGTTTTCAAGCTTAACGAAAATGTTCAAAAATTATTGAAAAATAAAATAAATTACAAAGAAATCATAAAACTTTTGCCTGACGATGTCCCTATGAATTTAAAATTTTTGAAATCCCTTGCAGAAAAAAACGATACTTGGGTTAAAAAAGTCATACTTTGTGAGGGGATAACAGAAGAAATTCTTCTGCCTGTTTTTGCAAAAATCTGCGGATATAATTTTGCTGAACACGGAATTTATGTAATCTCGGCAGGCGGGAAAAATCAGGTTGTAAAATATTTTTATAATTTTGCGGAATGTTTAAAAATTCCCATATATGTATTACTTGACAATGACGCTGATGAAAATTTATCTGAAATTCTACCGAGATTGAGAGAATTTGACAAAATTCATCTTTTAAAAAGCGGAGAATTTGAAGATTTGCTTCTTGATACATTAATCATAAAAACTTTAAATTATGCTGTCGAAAACATCTCGCTTATTCCTGTAGAAGATTTAAAAAATGCCCACTCGAAGGTCGAATTTTTGGAAGAATTTTTCCGTCACAGAGGCATGCACGAATTCAAAAAAGCAGAATTCGCACGCCTTGTGAAAGAAAATATTAAAGATATAAATGATGTTTCTCAGGAAATTCAAGAAATTATAAGAGAAATTTCCGTCTCAGAAAATGTTATTTTATGATATCTCTCATATAAGTTATACCGCCTTCAGCTGTAGGCATGCAATAATCAAGTCTGTCCCACTGACTTCCGTCTTCTCCTGACTTACCGGTAACAATAGAATTACCGCGTTTGCTTATTGCAAAAGAAAAAACATCATAGCCTGCTTTATTCGGACCCTTTTTGCCGTTTACATCAACCAATACAACAGGAGCTGCTGACCATTTGCTATCATAATATGGTATAAATATTGTGCCATCTGCTGCTACATATACGTATGCATTTTGTTTAATATTTTCAGAACTAAAACCCATACACCCACTTGATACTTCAAAATTATAATCAGGTATACAGCCGTCTTCAAAAGCATTTCCCATACAAACTTTTACTATTTTTAAATTTTCAACAAAATTATTAAACCAAAATTCGCAGCACCCGCTTGTTTCAAATGTAGTTTCTTCTGTTGCATAATAATAACAATTTGTATTGTTATCCATATCAAATACAGATTTTCTAAATGAATTAAAAAAGGTATTGTAAGATTTTCTAAATTGGTTATTTAAAATATTTCTCTGTATTTTTGAATACATAACGGGCATAGTCAAAGCCGCAACAACGCCGATAACACTGAGCGTAATTAAAACCTCTGCAAGTGTAAAACCCGAAAACGCAGTTAAGGAGCTATAAGTGCCCCCCCCCCGAAGCTTTTTTGTAATAAATTTTTCATACTTGTTTCTCCTT
>CAJUPC010000006.1:0-19467 GCA_910588555.1 Candidatus Gastranaerophilales bacterium | reverse complement strand
TTTATAAAAATTTTCAAGCAAAAAAAATAGAGGCATAAAATGCCTCTACCGTTTCGATTAATGGAGTTTAATGTATATATATAACAAACACTACAATTAGTTGCCAACTAATCTTAAAGCTTCTTGTAGCAACTCTTTTTGTGAAGAAATCAATTTGTTTGAAACTTCCATTTGTAATTTTGCCATTTGATAGTATGAAATATTGCCTTTAAAATCCGCATTTGACATTTCTAAAAGTCCCGAACGAATTTCGCCGACACCGATTACAGGCTTACCTGAAGCTTCTGTTTCCAAAAACTGACCTTGTTTAAACTCATATAATCCCGCCGCATTATGGAAATTCCTTGTTGTAACTCTATACAAAGGCACGGTGCGTTTTCCGCCGTCAGCTTTACCGTATATTGTTCCGTCGCCTTTTATTTCATAATCATCATATTTTCCCAAGAATTTACCGTTATTCGGGTCAATCCACAATTTAATATTTGTTGTCGGAATATCTAATGCTCCGCCTTTCATTGCGGTTTCTTGATAAAGGTCTGAGGAAATTGATTTTGTACCCTGCATAATTTCACCTTTATCATTCAAAATATATCCTTGAACTGTGTTGCCGCTTCTGTCGCGGTAAACACCTTCTTTATCAAATGTAAATTCACCTAATCTTGTGTAAATGCTTTTTCCTTCAGCGTTTTTTACAAGGAAAAATCCTTTACCTTCAAGGTATAAATTTTCATTTGAAGTACCGGGGGTAGATTTTCCCTGACTGACTTTCTTTTCATAGTCATCAGCAATCGCACCGCCGAGAAAAGTTTTAAAGTTTACCTGTTGTTCTCTAAAACCGGGTGTATAAACATTCGTCATGTTATGCGCAATAACATCCATCCAGTTTACGGTAGATTTTTGAGTATTCAGTGCTGTAACAAATGAATCATTCATTGTTGTTCTCCTTTTTACGTCTTTGCTGCTGCTGATTGCGTGAGTTGCTGTAACTTAATTCGGTATAACGCAGATTTTCATCATCAAATCTCTGTTTTAAAAACGAAATATTGTTACGCAAATACTGTTCAACGGCTTTATCCCCGGGGATAAAGTTTGCGGAAAGACTTCCGTCCTTATTTACTTTTATAATGACAGAAACGTCTTTGTCAAAATCTATCCTGAAAGGTTGGTTTGTTTTCATTGAGTCTGCAAGTTTTTCCATTAACACGGATGAAACTTTAACAGATTGAGCGGTTTGTGCGTTATTAACATCTGCAAGTTCAGAGGCTATACTTTTCATTGACATATCTGTATTTTGAACCAGATTTGCAAAAAAGTTCGCATCATTATCAGACATATTAATTGCATCATAATCTACGGTGGATGCCGAATTCACCGTAGATATCAAATTTTTTGTATTCAATAGGTTTTGAATATTCTGAGAAAGAAGCGATTGGCTTTCGTTGTGGTATTTGAAATCAGTAAAATTCAAAACACCGGAAAGCATTTCTTCCGTAATTATATCATCTGCTTGTAATTCTTTTGAAAGATGATTTTGTTCTTTTGAGGTATCTTTTTCAGCTTTTACGTCATCTTTTTTGGTATCGGAAGCGTTTGTTTCTTCTTTTGTATCTTTTGATTGTGTTTTCATTTCTTCTTCAAAAGATTTTTTGGAAGTTTTTGAACTGTTTTCCGCTCTGCTGCTTTGAGCTGTTTGAGTCGAGCTTACATCAGATGTGCTTGCACTTGTTGATGTACTTACATTCATTTTTAGCTACCTCCGTCTATTTCTTCTAACTGTTTGAGAATTTCTGCTTCCTCTTCCGCTCTTTCCTGACTCTGCCTGAAATATCTTGTTACGCCGAGTTCGGAATACTGCTTTAATTCTGCAGCTTTCTCTTCTGCAATGTAAATTTCTCTACTTTTTTCTTTGTGTTTTTCAAGAACTTTTACACCTTGCTCAAGTTTTACAAGTTTTGCCTTTTCATCATCAAGAACTCTCTGTGCTTCTTTACGAATTTCTTCAAGTTTCTCGGCTTTTTCCCACAAATGTATAAGATATTTGTCATAGGTATCATACATCATAGGATCTGCATGCCGCATATTTATTTTTGTTGTCCTTATTTCTTCATCGTTTTTTCTTATGTTCTCTTCGGCTATAAATACTGCCTGTTGAGCTTTTTGAACAACCAGAAGCTGTTCTTCTTTTTTACGAATTCTGAATTCAAGAACTTTTTGCAACCTGTATCTGAAAGGCATTTTGTTCCACTCTTTGCATGTATTATCACTTATTTCAAGAGTGTAATAAACATCTATATGTATGATTTAATAATTTTTTGCATAAAGTCAATCTATAATTGTAACACCTGTTGTTGCTCCGCGGTTTGTATTTGACTTATAATAGCCGGTATTTGAACGGTAGTCAACATCTTGACCGCTTCTCATCATAGCGCGTTCTGCTTCAAACCAGTCCATATAAGCAGGGTCCATTGCCGGTGTAAATCCTGTCGGAGTACCCATCATCTGATTTCGGAAGTTACCGAGAAGATTTGCTTTCCAGCTGCTTCCCATTGTACCTGTAAACAATGGAGGTCTGTAGCCGTTATCATAATATGAATTATTATTTTGCCTCATAGCAAAATTACTGTCCGGATTGAATGTTTTGTAATTTTTTGCCGCACTTTTCAAAACAAAAAATCTTTCCTCTAATTCTCCGCTTTGAGCTGCACCGAAAAGTTTATGTTCAAGTCTTTCAATACGATTTTTTGCATTGTCATATTCATAAGTTTGGAACAAAATTTGTTTTTCTATTTTATCAAGTCCCGTAAACTGATTTGAAACCAATATTTCGGAATTGTTCGCCGAACTTTTTCTTATAACGCGCGACCTGTAAATAACAGGCTGCTGATTGTAATAAAAATTTTGCGGATATCTGTTATAATGTCCGTGATAAGGACAGTGCCTGTGATTATTGTAATAATAATTGTTGTTATAATAATTTGGAGGATATCCCCTATATCGTACCGTATTATGCGGGTAGTAATAATTGTTATTTGCACGTGCAAAGTTTGTGATAATACCTGCCTCAGCAGTCTGGCAGACTAATAATAAAATCCCCAAAATAAAAAGTATGTTCTTCATTCTCACCTCTTTTGGATATATAAATGAAGTTAATAAATTAAACTATTGCCTTAAGAGGTAATTAATAAGGCGAATATGATAAAAACCACACCCGCCTTTATATTATTTGAACCAAGGATAATCATCTGGGATTTTCCACCCGTTCCGTCTTATTAATTCTGTACAGTATGCACGTTCATTCTCTGCATCTACATAACAACCGATATTTGAATTATTTTTCAAAGTAGAATCACTAACATATCCATTTCCACAATACATAAATGGCTCTACACCTTTATTATAATAGTGGGGTATCTTACAATCAGGATAAAATTTGAATGTAAAATTCTTCTTACCGCTGTCTTTACGATTGCGGTCGTATATCTCTTCCTTATCAGTTAAAGCAACCTTATAATCCTTAGCTTCAGGATAAAATATCCAACTTGAACCGGAGAAAGTAACCATACTTCCATCAGGGAAATACAAATCACATTTTCTCTCAAGAGTTTTATTTGATTCAACTTTTATTACTTTCAAATATTTTGAAAGATACATGTTAAACCATTTTTCTGCAGAAATTGAATTAGAAGGCCTGCCTGGGGTATGGGTACCATCTTGGAATATATCTTCAATAGGTAACCAATCTTTTGTATCCCCGTTTTCAACTTTTGACATAGTTATAGCTTGATTAATAACAGAATAAAATCTTGCAAGTCTTGTTTCTACAACCTGTCTTTTGTGATGCGCAATCAATGATGGCATCGTAAGCGCCGCAACAATACCAATAATGCCGAGGGTTATTAACACTTCAGCCAGTGTAAAAGCGGGAGCTAAGCTATGAGTGCCCCCCCCCCGACAACATCATTAAATTTTAAATCTTTCATTTTTCACTCCTTTCTCTTATCGTTTTTATTATACAACATTTTTCTATTATTTCAATAAATAACTTAATATTTTACACATTTTTTATGCTTTTGTTTTATAATTAGCTTAGGGATAGAGTAAAATGAGGTATTTATTATGGCTTTAAGATACGATGCAGGCGAAGTTATTACGGCAATGGTTACACCATTCAATTCTAAAAGAGAAATTGACTATAACAAAGCCGAAGCTCTCGCAAAACATTTGATTTCAAACGGTTCAGATGCAGTTCTCGTTGCAGGAACTACTGGTGAAGGACCGACACTAACACATGAAGAAGAATTTGAACTTTTAAGCACAGTGAAAAGAGCTGTTGCTAATAAAGCAAAAGTTATTATGAATGCAGGTTCAAACTCAACTGCTACTGCTATTATGGCGGCAAAATGGGCGCAAAAAGAAGAAGTTGACGCAATTTTATCTGTCGTACCTTACTATAACAAACCGTCACAGCAAGGTATGATTGAACATTTTTCAGCAGTTGCGGAAAGCACTAATTTACCAATTATTTTATACAACATCCCTGGTAGAACAGGAGTGAATATGCTTCCTGAAACAGTTGCGAAACTTGCTGAAAAATATCAGAATATCGTTGCTATTAAACAAAGTTTCGGCGATATGGATATGGTTACAGAAATGAAACTTGCCTGCCCTGAAGATTTTTCAATTCTTTCAGGCGATGACAGCTTAACTTTACCAATGATGTCACTCGGTGCTCGAGGTGTTATTTCTGTTGCATCTCATATTTTTGGCGCACAAATGAAATCTATGATTAGAAACTACAAAACAGGTGAATTTTTAGCAGCAGTAAATATGCATAAAAAACTATATCCTGCCTTCAGAAAACTGTTTATGGCACCAAACCCGGTTCCTGTGAAAGCCGCTCTAGCTCATAAAGGTATTATTGAAGAATTCGTAAGACGTCCGCTTGTTGCACTTAACGACGCTGAAAAACAAGATTTGTTCGCTGTTCTTGACAAAATCAATCAAGATTAGTCGAGTCGGGGTATAAAAATTTTCAAAATTTAATTAAAATTAAAGAGTAAAAGAGAATAAAAAGGTAAAAAAATGAAGAACAAAATTTTAATGTTTTGGTTTATCGTAGCGGTAATAATTGTTTCCTCAATTATTATCTTCGTAAAACCGACAAAACTAGGACTTGATCTGGTAGGTGGTTCAAGATTAATGCTTGAAGCTGAAACAACTGACGCAATCGCAAAAATTACACCCGAAGTTATGAACAGATTACAGTTTGCAATCGAACAACGTGTTAACAAACTTGGTGTTGCTGAAACTGTAGTTCAACAGGTAGGTGACAAAAGATTATTAATAGAAATTCCAAACGTAACAGACTTAAAAGAAGCAAAAGCGTTTATAGGCGAAACAGCTCAATTGGAATTTAAAAAAGAAGGTAAAGCACAAGACGGCTCACCGATTTGGGAAGCAACAGGATTGACAGGTAAAGACCTTTCAAGATCTATATTAAGCACTGATCCGACAGGTCAATGGGTTGTATCTTTGGAATTTAACGCAGAAGGTGCAAAAAAATTCGCGGATTTAACAAAAGCACTTGTAGGTCAACAAATGGCAATCTTCTTCGATGGCGAACTTCAATCAGCACCTCGTGTAAACGAAGCAATCTACGGCGGTAAAGCTCAAATATCAGGTGGAGACAGCGGATTTGCGTATGAAGAAGCTGAAAGAATGGTTAATCTTTTGAACGCAGGTGCATTGCCTGTTCCTGCTAAAATTGTTGAAGAAAACACCGTAGGCCCGACTCTTGGTGCAGATAGTATTGCAAAATCAAGAAAAGCCGGTATCATCGGACTTTCAGCAGTCATGATATTTATGATTTTGTTCTACCATGTACCTGGTGTAATCGCTGATATCGCATTGATTATTTACAGTTTAATTTTGTTTGCATTATTCAAAACTATTCCTGTAACCTTAACTCTTGCAGGTATTGCAGGCTTTATTCTTTCAATAGGTATGGCAGTTGACGCTAACATCTTGATTTTTGAAAGAACAAAAGAAGAATTAAGAGCCGGAAGAAACTTGTTTACTGCCATTAACTCTGGTTTTGACAGAGCATTTACAAGTATTTTCGACTCAAACATGACAACTATCATAACCTGTACAATTCTTTATCTTTTAGGAACAAGTGTTGTAAAAGGTTTCGCATTAACACTTGCTATCGGTGTTATTGTTTCAATGTTTACTGCTATTACTGTTACTAAAAACTTCATGCACTTGATTTTTGGAACAGGCGAGCTTAAACATCCCGCATTATTTGGCTTAAAAGCTGATGAAATCGGACAAAGTTATGAAGCAACAGAAACCAAACGCGAAAAAGCACGTTTCGGAATATTAGACTAATCAATAAAAGTAATAACAAAATTAACAAAGAGGACAAAAAATGAAAAATAAAGTTCATGTAGTAAAATACAGATGGTGGTGGATGGCCTTAACTACACTGCTTTTGGTTCCGGGAATAATCGCAATGATTTATTCTGCTGTAACTTATTCAAATCACGCTCCGTTGAAAGTCGGTATTGATTACACCGGCGGAACAATTTTGCAATACGGTTTGGAACAAAAACTTGACAACAGTGACGTTACCAAAACAAGAGAATCTCTTGAAAGTATCGGTGTTGAAAACCCTTATATTCAAATCTTGAACGTAAACAACACTCAGCAGGAAAACACAAAATCAAATATTAATTCAATAATTTCTATCAGAACAAAATTTATTGATGAACATTCAACAGAAGCTGAACAGATTACGCAACAACTGGAAAAAACTTACACAAATCCTGAATTAATTTCTGTAAGTTCAGTCGGTCCGACAATGGGTAAAGAATTATTTAAAAACTCATTGATTGCGGTAACTCTTGCATTTTTGGGAATTGTTGCATACTTATCATTCAGATTTAGATTTGACTATGCGTTGGCCGCAATTTTGGGTGTATTCCACGACGTAATATTTGTTGTAGGTATATTCTCAATTTTGGGACTTGTTTATAACGTACAAATTGATGGTTTGTTTATCACAGCAATCTTGACTGTAATCGGTTTCTCTGTTCACGATACAATTGTTGTATTTGACAGAATAAGAGAAAACTTAAGATATTACTCAAAGAAAATGTCATTCGGAGAAATCGTTGACGCTTCTGTAAACCAGACATTAACAAGAAGTATCAATACATCATTAACAACATTGATTACACTATTGGCATTATACTTCTGGGGCGGTGTAACAACAAGAGACTTCGTACTTTGTATGATACTCGGTATTGCAATCGGAACATACTCTAGTATATTCTTCTGCTCAATGCTTGTTGACTTCTGGAACGACAAGCGTACCGCTTAATTCCATTAGATTTTGCATATAATAAAAAAGACCCCTTAAAGAGGTCTTTTTTATTATATAAACTCCTTATAATACCGCTTTTATAGCTTCAATCATGCCCGTTTCATCGGCAACATTCTTTCCTGCAATATCAAATGCCGTACCATGACCGGGGGAAGTTCTTATAATATCCAAACCTATAGTCATATTAACTGTTTTATCACCGGCAACTGTTTTAATAGGTATTAACCCTTGATCATGATAATTTGCGATACAGCAATCATACTTAAGAGCCTTTGCAAACAGAGTATCGGCAGGAAGCGGATTTGTGATATCCACACCATTTGCTCGCAGTTTATCGACCGCCGGTTGTAAAATTTCAATTTCTTCACGACCTAAGATACCGTCTTCACCTGCATGAGGATTAAACGCACTTAACGCAAATTTCGGATTTTTAATACCTAATTTTGAAATAAAAAAATCTTTTAAATTTGATATCTTTTCAATAATCATTTCTGAAGTCAAAGAAATTTCTTTTAGTGCCACATGACGAGTCAAAAGCAGAACTCTGAACCCGCCTGCAACAAAAAGCATTTCTGCAAGCTGACTGTCGCGCGCAAGATATTTTTGTAAAATTTCTGTTTGCCCATTGAACTTGTGCCCTGCTAAGTATAATGCATTTTTTGCGACAGGAGCTGTAACAATAGCTTTTGCTCCAATTTCACACGCTTTTTTAACTGATTGGAAAGAAAACTCACCTGCTTCTTTTGTAACTTTTCCCGGTTCAAGTCCCTTTGAGTAAGGTATTTCTATTATTTTATAATCACGGTTAACTTTCCCATAAAAATCTAAAATTCGTTTGTTTGAAATCAATACAATTTTATCAGACGGTAAATCAAGTTTATTAAGAGCCTTAATCGTAATTTCTGCTCCAATTCCATTAGGGTCTCCTGTTGTGATAGCAATTTTATTCATTGCTCAAACCGCCGTGAGATTCAAAATACTTGAGTATATCAATCAAAGTATTTGCACCGCCTAAATTTCCTGATTTTGTTACTATCCACTGAGCATTATGGTCCAAAGACAATGCTATTGCAGGTGCAGCCTCGTCAATAAGTTGAAGTTGATATGCTCCTATTGCGCTACAACATTTATAAGAAGTTTCACCGCCAAGAGTTATTAAAATAGCTTCTTTCTTATCCAAAACCCTTTTTGTAAGTTCTGCAAGAAAATCTGTAATTACTGAGGCCAAATTAGATTTTGTAAGTTCTGCATTCAAACTGTCGTCTGAAAATCCGTCAAAATTATTTATCAATTTTGCAGTATGAACTACAACAGTATTGTCAAAGTTAAGATTAGAAACAATTCTATCCACAAGTTCATCAGTTACACCTGTAAGTACTGTTTTCAAATCAAAACTTATAGAAAGCACATTTTCAAATTCATCGCTATTTTCAAGTTTTTCAATTTGATTAGCCGTAATCTGTGTAGCACTTCCCGAAACAATAAATTTAGGCAGGTTTGGAAACGTCTTAATGATATGGTCGCATTCCAAATCTGCAAACCAAAATTCACTCAATGCCTGTGCAAATGCCGCAGTTCCAGTAGGCAAAATTTTATAATCAGATTTTTTAATTGCTAATGCAATCTGTTCAATATCGACAGTAGAAACTGCATCAACAACAATTAATTTTTTACCGTCTCTGACAAGTTCATTTATACGCTGTAAAACAGGTCCTGCGCCTTTCATAACTGTTTTCAACTCAATCTGTCCCACAAAATCTCTATATTCTTCGGGAAGTTGAGATTTTAATAAAGCAGGTACATGAGACTCAAAAATCGGAGAATGCGGGTCACGAGCCATTTCCGTTCTTTCAATGGGAATACCTTTGAGCAAATGATATCCGCCTACTGTTGTTCTGACTTCCGCAGGGAAAGCCGGAACAATAATTGACGTATCGTATTCAAGAACCGATAAAATACCCAAAACTTCAACTGCAATATTTCCTCTTATAGTTGAATCAATTTTTTTATAAAAGAAATCGGGATTAATTTTTTCCGACATCATTTTTACAGCTTTAGTAACCTTTTCATAAGCAATTTCAGGTTCCACATTACGCGATTCTGTTGAAATTGCCCAAGTTTGTGTATTAACGACATTAAAAGGTTCAATTTCATCAGATAGTAAAATCTGAGTATTTGCACCTTTTAAATGAAACTGTAATGCTGTATCATTAGCACCCGTCAAATCATCGGCAATAATACCGACTATGTTAGAATTAATAATCATTATATTTCTTCAATATCTCTTTTAGACCCTAAAAGTCTTATACTTGTAGCAACGATTAAAAAGTTTTCTCTTTCGCTGCCTGTAGCTTTATCAGTCCATTTATTTTGAGCAATTCTTCCGTCAACAACAACCTGAATGCCTTTTTTAACATATTCACCTGCAAATTCAGCAAGTTTATCCCACACATCAATATTAAACCAGTCGGTAACTTCCGATTTAGTTTTGCTGTCCCAGCGATTAACCGCAATGGAGAAATTCGCTCTTACCTTACCTGACTCAAAATATCTGATTTCTGCGTCTCTTCCGACTCTTCCGACTATAACTGCTGTATTCATATAATTAACCTCATTTCTTTAAGAATATATTACACTAAACAGACAGACATGAGAAATATTAAATAAAGAAATGTAAACCCTAAACCAAATACACACGTGAAATAAGCGTATGAAAACCAACTTTTAGGACTAGCACTAAATTAACAATAACAACAAGAGAAAAAAATTTTTTTAAATATAATTATGACTTGAAAATTAAAAAAAAAGATTTATAATAGTGATACAAAAGTTCATTGGAAGAGAAAGGATAGTAATGAAAAAACTTTATGCATTTACTTTAGCAGAACTTTTAATCACACTTGGCATTATCGGCACAGTTGCAGCTATTGTTATGCCGTCACTTCTGAATAATATTAACGACAGGGTTAATGCCGAAAAAATCAGAAGTACAAAATATAAGTTTACTAAAGCAACGGACCACATGAAATCATTAGGGCTGATTGGCCCATACAGTAGTACTGACGCGTTTGTAGATGAATTACAAAAGTATTTCAAGATTGCTAAGCGTTGCGACGCTAACCATTTAAAAGCGTGCTGGCCTTATGATACCGTTAAATTAGAAGACGGAAAAGAATGGGACATTGCTAAAACAAAAACCGGTAAGCAATTAAAAATGAAAGATGATGATACACATGATTATTCAAGTGATAATGTTGGGATTATTACGGCTGACGGAACGCCAATGATTTTAAGTTATAACAAGATATGTGAAGCGTTAGACCCGATGAAAACGTATAGTTGGTCGACAAGTAACGGCAAACCTGAAAGTAACGCAACTGCAGGTTGTGTGGCTGCGGTGTTTGAAATCAACGGTAATGGAAGACCGAATACATTTAGAAAAGATATAATAGCATTTAACGCAAACGGACTTGGCTCTTCGTGCGCACTTGAAATAGACGGCAAATGTTTTGGAGCACCGTTTACTCCGACTCCAATGACTTATGCGGAATGTGAGGCGGAAAAGGCAAATTTAGGCATACGGGAATGTTGTCCTACAAGTTATTGTAGTAATAACGATTACTGGGCTGGAGCTGTAAAACAATGTAACGGTATACAAAACATGCCAACTATGGCAGACTTAGGAAAAATAGTTTCTCTACTATACGAAGGCAATCCAACAGCAGGTGCAGAAGATGATGTAGATAACCTAACCTACAACGGTAAAGCAAGTCAATATGGACTTCCTGAACCGTACTTTTCCATTTGGTCAGGTGATGAGTACGCTACGCTTGGCTACTCCGCATACTACAGGTTCTTCAACGATAGTGGCACATACTGGCACATTGGCAACCGCTGGGGCGACTTTTTGGGAATGTGTATAGTTAAGTAAGCATTCAATAATTTAGTTTTTAAAAGTCGAGGTTTATACCTCGACTTTTTACCTTTCTTGATTATATTTTTCGCTTGATGTAAAATCTTTTTGTAGCAGTTAGGGGGATCCACCCCATAGTATTTCTTTCGAGGGTTTTCGATTGAAATGGAAAGGATGAAAATGGAAAAAAATCAAGAAACTTTGAGTATCTTAAGACACTCAACTTCACACATCATGGCACAAGCCGTTCAAAAGCTGTTCCCGTCAGCAAAGTTAGCTATAGGACCCGCTGTTGAACACGGTTTTTATTACGATTTTGATTTAACAGACGGTCACGCTTTTACAGAAGAAGACCTTGGGAAAATCGAAGAAGAAATGAAAAATATTGTTAAACAAAATCTTTCTTTCGAAAAATACGTTATACCTGATGTAGAAAAACAAATCCAAGAATTTAAAGCTGAAGGTGAAATTTACAAAGCTGAACTTTTGGAACAGCACAGAAATGATAATCCGACTTTGTACATTACAAAGGACAAAGATGGAAATGCTTTATTTAACGACCTTTGTGCAGGTCCTCACCTTCCTAATACATCTTATATTAAAGCAAATGCGTTTAAACTTTTAAAAGTTGCAGGCGCATACTGGCGCGGTGACGCTAAAAACAAAATGCTTCAAAGAATTTATGCAACTGCATTTTGGACAAAAGAAGATTTAGCAGATTATCTTCATTTTATTGAAGAAGCTGAAAAACGCGACCACAGAAAATTAGGTGCAAAACTTGATTTGTTCTCCACTAGAGAAGAAATGGGCGGCGGACTTGTTTTATGGCACCCCAACTTAGGCGTTGTTCGTGAAGAAATCGAAAACTATTGGAGAACTGAACACAGAAAACGCGGATATGTTATCGTTAATACTCCGCAGATTGCAAAATCAAAACTGTGGGAAATTTCAGGTCACATGGATCACTATAAAGAAAATATGTTCTTTATCCAAAAAGATGAAGACTCTGACGACCAGTTTGTTGTAAAACCGATGAACTGCCCGTTCCACATTTTAATTTATCAGGCAAACAGACACTCATATCGTTCATTACCTTTAAGAATGGGCGAACTCGGAACTGTTTACAGAAAAGAAAAATCCGGAGCTTTATCTGGCTTAACCCGTGTTCAAGGCTTCACTCAAGACGATGCGCATATTTTCTGTACACCAGAACAGCTTGTTGACGAAATTAACGGAGTTATTGATTTTGTAGCTGATACTATGAAAATCTTTAACATGGAATTTGAAGTTGAACTATCAACCCGTCCTGAAAGCTTTGTCGGCGAAATCGAAAACTGGGATAAAGCAGAAGCAGGTTTGAAAGAAGCTATGGAACGCCGCGGCATGAAATACGACATAAACGAAGGCGACGGCGCATTCTACGGTCCGAAAATCGACTTCAAAATTAAAGACGCAATCGGCAGAACATGGCAATGTGCAACAATTCAACTTGACTTTAACCTTCCTGCAAGATTTGATATCAAATATCAGGACAAAGACGGTCAGTTGAAAACACCTTTAATGCTACACCGTGTAATTTTCGGCTCAATGGAGCGTTTCCACGGTATCTTAATCGAGCATTATGCCGGTGCATTCCCAACTTGGCTTGCTCCGACTCAGGTTGCAATTGTTCCTATAAGCAACGAAAAACATATTGACTTTGCAGAACAGGTTTACAAAAAAATGCGCGATGCAGGTATAAGAGTTCACTTGGACGACCGTTCTGAATCTATGAACTACAAAATTCGCGAAAGCTTGCAGGATAAGAAAATCCCTTATGTATGCGTAATCGGCGACAAGGAAATTGAAGCAAACTCAGTAGCTGTTCGTGCTCGAGGTATTGGACAGGTAGGAACAATAAATATAGATGAATTTATTTCGAAAGTTGAAGAAGAAATAAATTCAAGAAGTTCCGAAAGCTTTGCAAAAGCATAACAAAAAGGCTCCTTTAAAAGGAGCCTTTTTCATTTATTCGATTTTAACGCACTTGACAAAAAATCCGTTATAGTAAATAATGGATAAAGAAAAATGGAGGTATTTATATGTCAAGATTTAAGCATAGTGCTGTGATTGCCCCCCCCCCGAAGCTCTTGGCTTAGGATTTTTTAGGGCATTTACTTTAGCGGAGCTTTTAATCACTTTAGCAATCATTGGTGTGGTTGCGGTTATTGTTTTACCAAGTTTAATGACTAATGTTAATGACAGGGTTAACGCAGAAAAAATTAGGAGTGCGAAGTACAAATTTACTAAAGCGACGGACCACATGAAATCGTTAGGATTAATTGGTCCTTATTCAAGTACTGACGCGTTTGTAGATGAATTACAAAAGTATTTTAAGATTGCTAAACGTTGTGATGCTAACCATATTAGAGCGTGTTGGCCAACGGATACCGTTAAACTTGAAGATGGAACAGAATGGAATATTGCTGATACCAAAACCGGTAAAAACCTTAAAATGGAAAAGAATGATTTCAGTGATTATACTAGTGATAATGTTGGTATAATAACTGCTGACGGTACACCGATGATTTTAAGTTATAACAAGAAATGTCAAGCGTTAGATCCGATGAAAACTTACGGGTGGTCTACTTCTAACGGTAAACCTGAAACTAATGCTACTGCAGGCTGTGTGGCGGCGGTATTTGAAATCAATGGACACAGCAGACCGAATACGTTTAGAAAGGATGTTGTGGCATTTAACGCAAATGGTTTAGGAAGCGCTTGTTCAATAGAAATCGATGGCAAGTGTTTTGGTGCAGTGTTTACTCCAACACCGATGACAAAAGCTGAATGTGAAGCAGCAGTAGCAGAAGGTAAACTCGGTATAAAAACATGCGCATCTAATTCAGACTACTGGGCAGGGGCAGTAAAACAGTGTAACGGTATACAAAACATGCCAACAGACTCAGACCTTGCTAAAATAGCAAGTCTATTATACGAAGGCAGCCCAACAATATCAGTAACTGACCGTGTAGAAAACCTCACCTACAACGGTAAAGCAAGCCAATATGGACTTCCTGAACCGGAATTCCAAGTCTGGTCGGCTAAGGAGATCTTCGCCAACAACGCGTTATACAGGCACTTCGACACCACGAGCACGGTCAAAAGCAACCACTACCGCTGGAGAACCAACTATTTGGGGCTGTGCGTGGTGGAATAATCATTAAATTATTTTGTGTTTTGTAGGGTGGGAAAAGCGACAGCGTTCCCATCCTTTTTTAAATCATATTATCTACAAAATAATGATAAATCTGTTTTGCAGTTGATACAACATCATTTTTAGATTGTTCATTTGGATATGCGACTTTTTGGTCAAAGTAACCGATATCTTGTTTCAACAGGTCACAGGTATCAATTTTGTATTTATTTAAAGCATTCCCGCTAAGCTTTGACATATCTTCTTCTGCATATACTACAGTTCTGAATAAATCATACAGTGCAGCTGTAGTTTCGTCAGACGAATTTATAACATTAATTTTTTCTAAAAGCGGTACAAGTTTTTCTCTTTTTTCTGGTGATAACTCAAAAAAAGCTTTAAGAGGTTCTTTTGCATTTTGAATTTCATGATCTGCAAACGCCAAAATTGCATATTGCTGTTCGTCCGATTTTCCTGCTGTTAAAGAAATAATACGTTTTAAAGTATTTTTATCGCAATCGCTTTCTTCCATTGCATATAAAATATCTTGCAAAAATTTTTCTATCTTTTGTGAATTTTTTTCCTGCCTTAAAGATGTTACAATATCACTAATATCTAATTCCGTAAATTTTCGGCATCTACCTTCGCGCATTTTTCGCAGTAAAACAACACAATTGTCTTCAAACATATTTGCGCCCTTAAAAATCCCACAAAATGGCAGAGTTAAACCTTTTTGACTGTATATTGATGTTTGGATACCGCATTCGGGAACAGAAGAATATTTTTGTTTTACATTCCCTGTATAGTTATTAATAAAATTTGTTGTAACATTGTTTATTTTCATAATTCCAATTATCTAATGGAAATAAATCTTAATTATTGACTTAAAATAAAAAATATTTTACAAAATGTAATAAAAAAATTTCAATTATATTTTATAAATAAAAAGCTTGAAAATATATAAAAAAAATGCTACTATAGTGATATACCTTATCACAAAACATACCAAAGGAGATTATATGAAAAAATTTAATGCATCCACGCTTTTTTATAAAAACGCGTTTACCCTGGCAGAGGTTTTAATAACTTTAGCAATCATTGGGGTGGTTGCGGCTATTGTTATGCCAAGTTTGATGACAAATGTTAACGACAAGGTTAACGCAGAAAAAATTAGAAGTGCTAAGTATAAATTCACTAAAGCCACTGACCACATGAAATCTTTAGGATTGATTGGCCCATACAGTAGTACTGACGCATTTGTTGATGAATTACAAAAGTATTTTAAGATTGCGAAAAGATGTGACGCTAACCATTTAAGAGCTTGCTGGCCCACTGATACCGTTAAGCTTGAAAACGGAAAAGAATGGAACATAGCAGATACTAAAACCGGTAAAAATCTTAAAATGGAAACTAATGAGTACAGTGATTATACCAGTGATAACGTAGGAATTATTACTGCTGACGGTACACCGATGATTTTAAGCTACAACAAAAGATGTGAAGCGTTAGACCCAATGAAAACGTATGGATGGTCAACTTCTAATGGCAAGCCAGAAACTAACGCTACAGCAGGATGTGTTGCGGCGGTATTTGAAATCAACGGAAATGGAAGACCCAATACGTTCAGAAAAGATGTTATTGCGTTTAACGCTAACGGTTTAGGAAACAGTTGTGCACTTGACATTAACGGGAAATGTTTTGGCACACCATTTACACCGAAACCTATAACCAGAGACGAATGTAATCAAATAAAAAATGATTTTGGCATAGAATTATGTTTCTATGATGGTGATTACTGGGCTGATGCAGTAAGACAATGCGGCGGAGTAAAAAATATGCCCTCCCAGTCTGATTTAGAACAAATTGCAAAACTGCTTTACACAAATAATAAGTATAATGGTAAAGCTGCAGAATATGGTTTTCCTGAACCAAACTTCTTCTTATGGTCTGACACAGATAATGGCATGGGCGGTGCATATGGAAGACATTATACAACCAACGACACTTACTCATACCAAGACAACCGCTTCTACCCCTCCTCTATGGCAATTTGTATAGTTGATTAAATATTAAAAAAGGATTGGAAAAATTCCAATCCTTTTTTACTTATAAAAGTCCTATTGACTTATGTCTGTGGTAAATATCTTCGGCTAAATCTTCAAGCTTATCAAACTCAAGTGCAGTAGGTTTACCTTTTACCTGCAATGTTCCTACAACATCCAAATTTAAGGGTTTTAAAGTTTCGCCAATTTGTCCGAATAAGTTGCCGCCCCAGCCATACGAACCGATTAAAGCCGCAAATTTAGCTTTCGGTCTCAATAATGCTGTCAAGTATGCGGCATTAACAGACGCCGGATGAGGTCCTGCAAGAACCATAGATGTACCCAATACAATCGTAGCCGCATCAACAATATGCATAGCATAATCGCCTAAATCATCACTTACTATATCAAACTTGAATGTAGGAATGCCTTTTTGCTCAAGTTTTTCAGCAAGATAATCAATCATAGCTTTTGTACTTTCATACATAGATACATAAGGAAGCACGACAAGGTTGTCAGGTTCTTCATCTGTCCATTTTTCATATAATGACAAAATATAATCAGGATTAGCATGAACAGGTCCATGGCTTGGTAAAATCATATCAACATTCATACTTCTGATTTTATCAACATATCTTCTGCACATTGCTCTAAATGGCATCATAATTTCTGCGTAATATCGTTTTGCACTGTTTGTAAGTTCATCACTCTTAACAGCAAAAACATCAGAGAAAACATAATGCGCACCCAAAAAGTCACACGTGCAAATAACATTGTCTTCCTTGATATAAGTAAACATTGTATCAGGCCAATGAACACCGGGGGCAAAAATAAACTTTAAAGTTTTATCCCCTAGTGAAATTTCTTGACCGTCTGCAATTTCAATAATTCTTTCAACAGGAACATGTAACATAGATTTTATATTTGCCGCAACTTTAGGATTTGTAACGACTTTAGCTTCCGGATATTTCTCAAGCAGTGCAGGAATTGCACCGGAATGGTCTTGTTCACCGTGGTTTGCAACAATATAATCGACTTTGTCAACATTGTTATCTGAAAGATTTTTTAAATACTCATCAATTTTAGGCGGATACATTGTATCAATAATCGCATTTTTTTCAGAACCTTTAACAAAGTATGAATTATAGCTTGTACCATGTTCTAACGGTATCAATTCGTCAAAGATTTTTCTTTCACAATCATTCAATCCGCAGTAATAAATATTATTTTTAATTTCCTGAAATTTCATATTCTCTCCTTTACTTAATTCTCAAACGGTCTTTTAAAGAAGAAAACTTCTTCATTTAAACATAACGGGCAATAATCAGGGATTTCGTGCTGAACAAAGTTTGCACCGCAAACAGAACATTCCCATTTATAATTACCGTCTTTATCAGGTATAATATGGTCATCCTGCAATCTGCATATAAGTTTTTTAAACTTTTCAAGATTTTCTCTTTCGACTAAACAAATATGTTTAAACAAATCTGCAATATGATTATACCCCTCTTTATGCGCCGTTTCTGCATAACTTTCATACTGATTAATTAATGAGGTATATCTGTCGGATGTAATTTGCTTTAAAACATAAAGAGTATTTGGGAACTCTCCGTTATGAAGCCATTTGTACCACAATTTAGCATGTTCTTTACGGTTATTTGTAACATCCTGAAAAAATTTTGCAATATAATCGTATCCGTCTTTTTCTGCAATCATTCTGCACAAATCGTACTTATTTCTCATTTGTGCTTCGACGGAAAATGCTTTTAAAAGGTTCTGTTCTGTTTCTGAACCCTTTAGACCTTTTACTCTCTCCATAAAAATTCCTTTATTGTTTACTATATGTTACTTTTTATATATATTATACATAAAAAGTAACATTTTGTAAAAACTATTCTTTTTCAAACAAATCTTTGCCTACTGCGCATAAAGGGCATACGTAGTCATCCGGCAAATCTTCAAATTTCACACCGCCGTTTTCTTCGGGGTCGTATACATAATTACATACTGTGCAAATGTATTTTTCCATATTTATTTCTCCTTATTGCGGCACTCATTGCAAATCCCATGAATTGCAATATCATACCATTTTACTGTAAAACCTGTTGATTGTTCCGTTTTTGAGACCACATCGGGCGCTACTTCAAACGGAATATCAAAAACTTTCTTGCATTCATCACATATAAAGTGATAATGTTCAAATGTATTATGATCAAAATGAGACGAAGTTTCAAGTCCATCAATTTTTTTAATTATCCCTTTTTCTGCAAGCTTATTTAAATTTCTATACAAAGTTGCAAGACTAATATTATCACCCTTTGCTTTAAGAACTTCATATAAATATTCTGCTGTCGGGTGAACAACATTCTCTTTTAAAGTATCCAGTATAAGTTGTCTTTGTCTAGAATAATTCATCGTTTCAGTCAAAAGTAATAATAATTCTTATTTTATATTTTAAGAACAAATTTGTCAATACTTAATAAAAATAAATACATAAGCAATTTTTTACTTTATTTTGTTTTAATGAATTTATGGAAAGTGTAAGTGTTAATCAGCATATGAAAAACCCTCCATTGAATGTCGGCATAATAATCCCGCCCGACAGTCATTATACCCCTGTGCTTTATTCACACACAAAAGCTTCAAAAGATTTTAACCGCCTAGACCATGATGTTTACAATGCGGTACAGAAAAGCGAACGTGTTGACAAAAAAAGAACTCCTAAATCAGTGTTTGCCGCACTGGCTCTTGGTGCACTGGCAATATGTTGTACACTTATAAAAAAACTATTCAAAAAATAATAGAGTTTTTCCAATTATAGAAAACTTAACAAAAACTTCACACCAATATCTGTAAAATTTATCCAAAATTTGCAGGGTTGACAAAAGAAGAAAAATAGTAAATAATGAGTAAATAGAAAGATGGAGGTATTTATATGTCAAGATTTAAG
>CAJUPC010000005.1 GCA_910588555.1 Candidatus Gastranaerophilales bacterium | reverse complement strand
TAATGACTAATGTTAATGACAGGGTTAACGCAGAAAAAATTAGAAGTACAAAGTATAAGTTTACTAAAGCTACAGACCACATGAAATCGTTAGGGCTTATCGGACCTTATCCAAGTACGGACGCATTCGTTGACGAATTACAAAAGTATTTCAAGATTGCTAAGCGGTGTGACGCTAATGATTTAAGAGCCTGCTGGCCGTATGATACGGTGAAACTCCAAAACGATAAAGAATGGGATATTGCTAATACCAGAACAGGTAAACAATTAAAAATGAATGATGATGATACACACGATTATTCAAGTGACAATGTTGGGATTATTACAGCTGACGGTACACCGATGATTTTAAGTTACAACAAGAAATGTGAAGCGTTAGACCCGATGAAAACTTATGGGTGGTCAACAAGTAACGGCAAACCTGAAACTAATGCTACGGCTGGTTGTGTTGCGGCTGTGTTTGAAATCAATGGTCACAGCAGACCGAATACATTTAGAAAGGATGTTGTGGCGTTTAATGCGAACGGTTTAGGAAGTGCTTGTGCACTGGAAATCGACGGTAAGTGTTTTGGCGCACCGTTCTATCCAACACCGATGACTTATGCAGAATGTTCAGGAGAGAATGCGACATCTCCTGAACATGAAACAGAAGCAGGTAGTTATGCTAAATCGTTAGGAATAAAATATTGTTACGATGACAACGATTACTGGGCAGGTGCTGTTAAACAATGTGGTGGAGTCAATAAAATGCCAACCCAGGATGACCTTAAAAATTTTGAAAGTCTATTATACAACAGTAACCCCACAAAATACAACGGTAAAGCAAGTCAATATGATCTTCCTGAACCGGAGTTCAGGCTGTGGGCGGGTCAGGAAGACGAAGAATTGGTTGGTATTAACAAAAAACTTGGCTACAACGCGTACGGCGTGACGTTCAGCGACTGGTCCTCAGTGAGAATTACTAGCAACCGCAGCTACTACAAAATTCTTGGGCTGTGCGTAGTTGAGTAAGCTTTCAAAAACAGGCCGAGAAATTTCTTGGCCTGTTTTTTATCACTTTATTACTTGACATTTACACTTGTTCGGGATACACTATATATGGATTTTAAATAAATCAATAAAAAGCGTGGGCATGTGGTGGAATGGTAGACACGCTAGTCTTAGGAACTAGTGCTAACGCGTGGGAGTTCGAGTCTCTTCATGCCCAATTATTAAAAAAACACCCCTTTAAGGGTGTTTTTTTATATAGGAGAAATTTATGGATAAAATTCAACCGATTAATTCTTTAGATGCTTTGGAAGTTTATAAAATTCTGTCATCAGAAAAACTTACCAACCAACAAAAAGCTCAGTTTATTAAAAAGAATTCAATTGCAATAAAAAACATTGCAAAAACGAAAATCTCTCCTGCCGAACTCAAAAATCTTTTGACTCATAGACCGCTTATCAGGTTTAGACCGCTCAAAAATTCTTTTACTAAACAAGGCGATGATATATTATTTGCAAAGTCAATTGGAATTACAAAAAAAGAAATCCGCCAATATATAAATTCAGTTATTGACAACAATTTTGAAAACCAAAACCCTGATAACCTTGAAAAAACTAAAGCTTACGTATACAGGCACGGAACTAAAGCGCAGGTAATTGCATTTTTGGACTATGAACTTTCGGATGTAAAAATGACTTTAGAAAAACTTTACAAGACATTAGAAGTTAATTCGGGAGGACTTGCGGATTATTTCTCACGACCTATTCACAGAATGGATAACATTACACTAGGAAAGCTTTATAATACAATAGACAAAAACCTTAGAAACTCTTGTGAAGCAGGGTATATTGACAAATCACAGCTTAATTCGCATGCTGAATGGGCACTTGTAAAAATTTATCAAATTCAAAATAACTCAAAATTAATCAGAGCATTCGAAGCATACAAAAATTTAGCATGATAGTAAAAATTAATTGGGAATGATTTCTGTGTTTGTAATATAATGTTTTTATGATGAATGTTCAAAATATTGTTGACAGACTTAGAGAAATCATGGAAGATGAAACTCTTGTTCAACTCAAAGAAGAATTGAACGGCTATCACGTTGCGGATTTAGCTGACATTTTTCAAGAACTTAAACCAGAAGAAAGACTGGAGTGTTTTAAACTTCTTGAAATTGACAAAGCTGCAGACATTATGGAATATCTACCGCCTCAAATGCAGGTGGAACTTTTAGGAGATATTGACGAAAATCTTGCATCACAAATTCTTACACAGCTTCCCCACGACGCCGCGGCTGACGTCTTAGGTGATATGGGAGAAGATGAAAGCGAAACTTATTTAGACAAACTTCCTCATAAATTTTCGGAAGAAGTCAGAGAACTTTTAACATATAACGAAGATACCGCAGGCGGTATTATGAACCCTGTTGTTTTAACCGTAAATTCTGATATGAGCGTTCAAGATGTTTTGAACCATATTAGAATTAAAGCTGAACAGGACAATATGGAACTTTACTATGTTTATGTTACAGACAAACAAAACCACCTGTTAGGCGTTGTATCTTTGAGAAAACTCTTGACATCTCCTATAAATCAAAAAGTCGAAGACATAATGATTTCGGACATTGTAAGACTTCATGTCGATGATTACAGCGATTATATTATTGACGAATTTATGAAGTATCAATACAATGCGCTTCCTGTCGTAGACTTATACAACAGACTTAAAGGTATGATTACGTGGGATGACGTTCATGATTTGTTTGAAGAAGAAACTACAGAAGAAATCTATCAGTCTTCAGGTATTTCAACAGAAGTTGTTGACGAAGACGAAATTTTAACGGGTAATGTTTTCAACGCAATTCGTGCACGTACACCATGGCTTTTCATCACACTAATCGGAGAATTTATAGCTGTAAATGTCGGGCATCATTTTGACCACACTTTACATGCACTGCCTGTTATTGCAATATTTATGCCGCTTCTTGCTGGATTAGGCGGAAATATAGGAACTCAAAGTATTACACTTATGGTTCGCGGTCTTTCAACAGGACAGGTAACTTTAAGTTCTGCAATGCACCATATTATGCGTGAAACCTGTATCGGGCTTGTAATCGGCTCTATATTTGGTTTGCTTGTAACTGCTGTTACCTGGGGCTGGCAGCACAATATGGAATTAGGAATTATCGTCGGTTTGGCTATGGCTATTAATATGACTATGGCAACTATCATTGGTACATTTACACCATTCGCTCTTAAAGCGATGAAAATTGACCCTGCCGTTGCGTCAGGGCCGGTAATCGCCACGACTATAGACGTTTTAGGATTGGCTATTTATTTTACACTGGTTTCAACTTATTTGATCAAAGTTATGTAGAGGAATAATATGACAAACAGTACTCAAAGAAGAAAAAGAACAGATACATTTATAAAACAGGTTAAACAAAATAGAGAAGAAAGCTCATCTTTTGCTAAAGTTTTAATCGGAATGATAATCGTTTTCATCGGAGTTATTCTCAGTATTTTTGTACTTGCAGATAATGAAAATTTCCTTGAAAAAAATTTTGGAGAAGACTCTCCAATTACCAAACTGTTTCACCAATTAGCCATGAGTAATTCCCGTAAAGAACATGCAGATTTTGCATTGCCGTTCGGTCTAAGACGCCAAAATATTTTGTTCCTTGGAGTTGATGCAAGCGGAAACCCTGATGATTTGTGGACCGGTACAAGAACTGATACTATTATTTTAATAAATATAGACCCGAAAACAAAATCAGTAAACGCACTCTCAATTCCTCGTGACAGTAAAGTTTATTTACCCAAAAACAACGGAGTAAACAAAATTAACGCAGCTCATGCCATAGGCGGCGTTGAAATGACTAAACGTACTGTTGAAGACACTCTTGGAGTACGTATCGACAAATATATAATGGTTCATGACGACGCTGTTAAAGCTATTGTTGATGCGATGGGCGGAGTTGACATTTATATTGAAAAACCAATGCGTTATCACGATTATGCAGGTAAATTACATATTAATTTCTCTAAAGGCGACCACCATTTAGACGGACAGCAGGCTGTTGAATATTTAAGATTTAGACATGATGCACTCGGCGACATTGGAAGAACACACCGTCAGCAATGGCTTTTGAGAAGCTTGTTAACTCAACTGAAACAACCTTCAACAATTACAAAAATTCCTGAAATAATTTCAGTTGCTAAAAAATACGTAAAAACAGATATGTCTTTTTATGAAATGACTCAGTATGCGGCTCTTGCAAAACATATTGATATGGATAAAATTGAGATAGCAATGCTTCCCGGAGCCCCAAACCTTAAAGGTTATATCAGCTACTGGATTTTAGATCCTGAAAAAACGCAGGAAGTTGTAAACCGTGTAATTTACAGAGATAGAGTCCATATTGATGAAACATTACAGCTTACTGCAGGCATTTTGACACCGTCTTCTGAATTAACATCCAAAATGAAAGAAGTTGTAAAAAATTCGGGAATAGAAGTTAAATGTACAGGTACTGTAACTCGTGCTCACTCTCAATTTATTGCACATTCAAATAAAGTTACTAATGAATATTTTAACTGGTTAAAAAAGAAAAATGAAACATTCGGAGGCTTACAGTTTGTATATGATCCGGTAAATTTCTATTGTGGAGAAACTGATTTTACGATATTGTTATCAGGTAATTAGTGCTTGTAGCTCAGTCGGATAGAGCGTTTCCCTCCGAAGGAAAAGGTCGTGCGTTCGAATCGCATCAAGCACACCATATATGGCTTCGTAGCTCAGCAGGATAGAGCAGTGGTTTCCTAAACCAAAGATCGCGCGTTCGAATCGCGCCGGGGCCATTTTATTTTTTTATTAAAATAAGTAAACAGCAATAAGTGCAAATAAAATCAACGAAATATTGTAATGCAAAAATGTCGGGATACATGTGTCATCAATGTGTTTGTGCTGACCGTCAATTCCTAATCCCGCCGTAGGCCCGAGTGTAGTTCCCGACGCAGGCGAACCTGCATCCCCTAGTGCCGCCGCTGCTGCAAATACAACAATTGCCTGAGCCGGGTTAAATCCTAAATTTATAAATATCGGAACAAACAAAACAGCCAAAATCGGAATTGTACCAAACGACGTTCCGATACCAATTGTTATAAACAAGCCGACAATAAGCATTAAACCCGCCGCAACAAGTTTTGAACCAAGCATAAAAGGAATTAATCCGTTTACCAGCACTTCAATAGAACCTGTTGATTTTAACACACCTGCAAAACCCGCTGCAACAAGCATTACAAATGCGACATAACCCATTAATCCAATACCTTCATTTATAAGAGTATCCATTTTTTCGGGATTAATTGCACGAGTTCCGAAAATTATTGTCAAACCAATCAAGGCGCCGAGAGGAAGTGATTTTGTAAGCAGCTGAACTGCAAGAGTTGCGATAGCAGCTAAAAGCGTTATATAATGACTTCCTGTAAATCGCAAAGACCTGCGTCTTTCTTCTCTAAACGGAATATCTTCGTATTCTCGCGGTTTTCTGTAAGATATAAAAACCGCCCACAAAAGTCCCACAAACAATCCAACACCCAAAATCCATACAGATTTCCACACATCATCAACGCCGACTGCAATTCCATTTGCGGTCATGTTATCTGCAAGAAGTCTTTGGAAAATCAATCCAAACCCTGCTGGAAATACAATATAAGGTGCAACTAGCCCAAAACACAGTGCACAAGAAACCGCCCTGCGGTCAAGTTTTAGTTTATTCATTAAACCGATTAACGGCGGAATTATAACAGGTATAAATGCAATATGCACAGGGATTAAGTTTTGCGACGCACATGCCAGCAAAGTTAAAATTAAGAGTAAAATAAATTTATTATTTTTTATGAGTAAAGCAATTCTTTTAGCAAGGACATCAGCAAGACCAGTATGCGCCATAGCCGCTGCGAAAGTTCCTAAAAGAATATAACTTAATGCGGTTTCACTGTTTTGTCCCATTCCGTTAATAAAAACATCCATAATTTCAGAAGCGTGCATACCTGCAAATTTTCCAGCAACAACTGCTGAAACAAGAAGAGCAAGCAGTACATTTACCCTGCAAAGGCATAAAGCACAAAGAAGTATAACGGATATAATAATCGGATTAAACAAAAACATTATCTTGTTTTCATTCTCCCGCAAGATTTATCTTCATCACAAAAACCTAATCTTTCACATTTTGGAACAAGATAAGGTTTTAACCAAGGTTCTTCTTTTATAAGTTCATCGCACATCATCTTAACCATAGTTCTGATTTCATATTGAGCACGTGTACAAAGTCTTAAATTTGCAACGTGAATTAATTCTCTCAAATTCATACTAACAACAAGTGAGCTTGAAGCTGCGTTTGGCAGTACAAATCTTGCATCTTCTGCAGGAATTCCTGCGTCTACAAATTCCTGATACTGTTCAGAAATCTTACCCATAAATTGAACAAATTTTTCTTTTAATTCAGAATTTTTTTCAATTGTAGGAGGAATTATGTAATCAAACTGCCCTTTTTCTTTAACATATCTTTGAGATTTTTGAGAAAAAGACATGTGACGGTGTCTTACAAGCTGGTGCGTACAAGCTCTTGAAACATTTGAGATTGCAAAACTTACCTGAATGTGTTCAATTGTTGAATAATGTCCTGATGATATTACGCGTTCAATAAGTTTAAGCATTTTTTCTTCATCATCAGTACTGTTGTAAATATTTATCGGATAATCAGCACTGTAGCAAGTTCTGCAGGCTGTGTAAACTGTTTTAAGCATATTTTGCGGTTTTGAAATCAAATTAACCACTGGTTTGTTATTGTTATCTGTCATACTATCCCCTTTTTATAAAATTATTATAACATCCATTATATAATAATGGAATTTTGTTAAGAGTTGTTTCTGAAACCGTAATCTTTTGAAATTGTTCTGCCTATTGATTTAAGTTTAGTTTCAAAATCATTTACTTCTTTTGAACCTGTTATAGAAGACTTATTCGGATAAATCTCATATTTTTTTCTGTATTCCGAAGAATTCACATTCGGCATAACGACATTTGCACCGCATTGAAGCGCAATAAGTCTTCCGTTCGAATTCAGAGTTTCCATAGCCGTAGTTGCAGGAATATTTATATTTTTCAATAAAATTCTTGTAAGAGCCATAACTTTCAATGCAAGAGTAAAACTTCCATGCACAGCAGCTTTCAAAGGCGTTTGAGGATGTGGTAGAAACGGACCTATTCCTATCATATCAGCATTAATTTCTTTAAAAAACAAAATATCGTCAGCAAGAGATTCTATAGTTTGCTCGGGGAGCCCGACAAGACAACCGGTACCGACTTCATACCCGAGAGCACGTAAATCTCTCAAACATCTTAATCTGTTATCAAAATCCATATTCGGATGAAGTTTTTTATATAAATACCTGTCAGTTGTTTCAATTCTTATTAAATACCTGTCTGCACCACAGTCTTTAAAAGCTTTGTAATCATCAAAAGAGCGTTCACCTATACTTAAAGTTAATGCAGTATCAAGTTTTTTTATCTCTTTTATTACATCACATAATATTTCTCTTGAAAAAAATTTATCTTCACCCGATTGAAGAACAATCGTTTTGTACCCCATATCAACTGCATTTTGTGCGTAAGATATAATATCTTCGGGTTCAATTCTATATCTTTGAACAAATTTGTTTTCTGAACGCAAACCGCAATATTTGCAGTTGCATTTACAGATATTCGAAAACTCTATAAGTCCTCTTAAATGAACCTCATCTCCGACAAATTCTTTTCTTGTTTTATCGGCAAGAGAAAAGAGCCAATCATTTTGACCGTCATCTTGTAAGATTTCAATTATTTCGTCTTTTGAAAAATCCATGTATAAATTATATCATATATTTACATAACTTTAAATGTTGCCGTAAAAAATATTAATAATGTATAATATTACAAATAGGAGGAAAAGTATGAAGAATTTATTTAAAACTCTTTCACTGTTTGCGGCTTTGTTAATTACAATTCCCGCACTTGCATACCCTGATGTAGCTTCAACACACTGGGCAGCAAAACAGATTGAAATTTTAACGGAACAAGGCGTAATTGTAGGTTATCCTGACGGAACATTTAAACCTGATGATAATGTTACACGTGCAGAATTTGCTTCAATGGCTATCAAAGCACTGGGGCAGGAACATACAAATGTTGCCCAGCCCGTAAACTTTACGGATATTGAACCTTCATACTGGGCTTATGAGTCAATTCAAAAAGCATTATATTTTGATTTAATTTCTTGTCCTGTTGAAGGCGGAACATTCAGACCCGATGACACTGTAACAAGAGCCGAGTCAATTACTGTAGCAGTTAATGCTTTAACAACAGAAGAAATAAGCTTACTAAAAGCTAAAGAAGTACTTTCCAAAAAATATGCAGATTTGGACGAAATTCCCGAGTCATTCGTAATTCCTGCGGGCAAGGCTGAAATTCTTGATATGCTGGTGACAATACCTTCAGAACACAAAGCAAAAATTCAAGCGAATAGAGCTGCAACAAGAGCGGAAGTTGCCGCAATTCTTTATGAAATGAAAGAACAGGCTAAATTAAACCCGAACGCAAAACTTGCAGAAGCAATGCGTAAAAAAGTCGGCGAAGGTTTTGTTATTGAAAACGCAACAGTGCAGGGAAGTATCGGAACAATTCCTGCCGGAACTCTTTTACCGATTAAATTAAGCAATTATGCAAGTTCTCAATCATCACAACCTGGAGAAATTTATATTGCCTCTGCTCCCGAAAACTATGTTACAAAAGAAAAATTTATTCTTGTAAAAAAAGGTGCAAACTTAAAAGGACAATACCTTGATGTAAGAAGCGGAAAATGGTTTGTGAGAAACGGTGTTCTTGTGCTTGACAATTCACTTTTAACAACTGCAAATGACCAAACAGTTGCATTAAACGGCGTCTGCGAAATTAAAAAAGACAGAAACTGGTTTATGAAGTTTGTAAGAGCAACTTTAAAAGGTGAAAAACTTGATGTTACACCTGAGGGCGTAATTTATATGAAGTTATTAAAACCTCTAAAAATTGACCTTACAAACGGTTGGATTTTCGAATAATCAACAAAAAAGCTCCCTTAATGGGAGCTTTTTAAATAATAAAAATCATACATCCTCTTTAATAAAGCCAGTTTGAATTATATTTTTACCAAATTTTTCCTCAAGTTTATCAAAACACTTGGACAATTTTTCTTTTTTTTCATCTGCATCAGAGTCACCAAATAGTGACATTTGCATTTTATCGTTAAACACAAACGTATCAAGAATTACACCTGTACTTCTGTACAAAATACTCGGATTATAAAGCTTATCCAAAAGATTAAATATAATATCAGAAATTTCAAGTTCAAAATCAGTACCTGTGTTCAGAACTTTTTTCTCGCAATGCACCTTAAAATCCTTTGTTCTCAAAAATAAAGTCACACCTTTACATTTTGCATTAATTTTTCTAAGTTTTACGCAGGCTCTGTGAATATGATAATTAAGCGAATTTTTCAAATAATTTTTATCGGAAGTAAATTTTGCAAGCGCACAGGTTTTTTGAATAGATTTTGGCAGTTTAATCTCATCGGATACAGCCGAAACCATTTCACCCATAAGCTCATGTTTCATTTCCAAACCTCTTATACCGATTTGCTTGTCGAGCCACAAATCATCCTGACAAATAAGTTCGTAAGCAGTTAGAATACCGTTTTTCCTCAACAGTTGAGATAAATTTTTACCAATACCCCAAATTTCATCAATAGAAGTTTTTTGTAAAAGCGGTGTAATTTTTCTGGAGCCTATTAAAAACACACCCTCTTCAAGTTTTTTAGCCTTGTCAGAAGCAAGTTTCGCAAGTGATTTAGACGAACTTACACCGATAGAAACAGGAACATCAACTTTTTTTAAAACTTCCTCTCTAATCATTTTTGCGATTTCAAGATAATTTCGTTTGTAAAGCCGTTCCAATCCCGTCAAATCAACAAAAGCCTCATCTATAGAATAAACTTCAACTTTCGGGCTAAAAGATTTCAAAACTTCCATAACTTTTTCAGAGATTTCCGCATACAAATCATGATGTGCATTAATAAAAGTTGCTTTTTTCATCACACCTTCAATTTGAAAATACGGCATACCCATTCTTATCCCGAGCTTTTTCGCTTCTTTCGAGCGTGAAATAACGCATTGTCCGCGTCCCGACATAACACAGACGGGTTTGCCTTTCAAATCCGGATTAACCGCCTGCTCACACGATACAAAAAATGAATCACAATCAACAAGTGCAATAATATTTTTCCTTGCCATATCAATATTATCAGATATGTTTAAATTTTCGTCCAACATTACAGGATTATTTCCCGTTCATTTTTGTATATTACATAACCCAAATTGGCTTTTGGCGGCTTTTTCAAATATTTTCGCTTAGTATAAATAACTCCGACTTTAGAAGAATTTGAACCTTTTGAATATTCTTTGGCAAGTTCAGCACATTTCAAAATCAATTCATCAGATGGGTTTTCTGTTCTCAGCAGAACATGTGAACCCGCACAGTCTTTTGTATGAAACCACAAATCCTCATCGCGTGAAAGCTTTGAAACAATAAAATCATTTTGTTTGTTGTTACGTCCGACATAGATTTTGGCGCCGTCAATTTCAAATTCCAAAGGCTCAAGTGCAGATTTTTTAACTGTTTTTTTAACCTCTTCAGGCTCAATTTCCGGCTTTATTTCAAGCAAATCTTCTATAGACTTTGCTAAATCAAGTGAATATTGAATTTGTTCATAATAATTAATTTGTTCTTTCAAATCATTTGAAAGCTCGGACAACTTATTCAGCGAAGTTTTGGCTTTGTTATAGAGCTTATAAAATTTATTTGCGTTTTCTTTTAACGTAATTGTTTCATCTAAATCAATTGTAATTTCTTTGTTATTTTCATAATCAAAAACTCTGATGAATTTAGAATAATCCTTGTTATTATAAAGATTTGCCATTATCAAATCGCCATAAAGACGATATTTATCAGACTCGACTTCTTTTTCAAGTTTATACAGCATTTTATTAAGTGACGAACGGTCTTTTTTTAGTTTGCGATTAAGAATCTGCTTTAATCTGTCTTTTAATTTTTTAAATTTGTCATCATAAATGCACTCTGCATAATAATTATCAATCTCAGAATTATTGTTGAAAGAATGCCCTGTAGAATACCATTGAGTAGGACGTCCCGACGGATACACGTAAGGAAGTCCTCCTGCCATTTCACGCTCACGGCTCTTTTCAGCTCCAACATTATGCGCACATCCTAAAATCATGTTCGTATCATAGTTATATAAAACCATGTTGGAATGTTTACCCATAAATTCCACTGCAAGACAGAGATAAATTTTTTCAGACAACTCATTAAAAGTTTCAATATAAAATTCAATAATCCTTTCGTAAGGAGGTTGTAAAACCTTTGATATTCTTGAATTTTCAAGATATTTACGCAAAAGCATACAAAACATAGGAGGTTTTTGCGGAATTTCTATCAATCTTTTTTCCTCGTTTTCTTTACTCATAAAACAAATATGATGAAATTCGGGATTGATATTAATATATAGTTTACGTGTTTCTCCATTATTTCTGACAGAAAATACAAAATCGCGTCTTGTCGGCTGTTGAATTTTTTGAATTCTAGCACCCGATAAAAACTCTAAATTTTCTTCTATCCAATTTTTCAAACTTAAACTGTCAAAATTTATCATATAAATATTTTACAATAAATAAAAATTATGTTATAATACGGCAAAAGGAGAGAAATATATGGTTTTATGGGAAATTTATGCAATACTCGGTCTTATTTTTATTATATTTGAAATGATAGTACCTTCTATGTTTTTCTTAAATCTTGCTTTTGCAGGATTTGTGACATCAGTTATTGCTTTATTTGTAGAAGATTGGGTTACCTTAACAGTAATTTTTGTTTTATTATCTATACTTTCAATAATTCTATTGCGCCCCGTTCTTTTAAAACACAGAGAAACAAAAGAACAACAAACAGGAATGGAAGGCAAATACATAGGAAAAATAGTAAAAGTAATTGAACCTGTAACAAAATATTCGGGGGCAATTACAATTTACGATGAAAGATGGGAAGCTCGAACAGAATGCGAAGAAACCATTGAAGTCGGAACAGAAGTTAGAATTTTAAAATATGACAGTTTGATATTAACTGTTGAAAAGATATAAGTTCGACCAATGTCGACAGAAAGAGTAAAAACTACTAACCAATATTTAATAAGTCGAACCAGTATCGGCGGAAAGGATAAAAAAATGAGTATACTTTTATTAATACTATTAGCAGCATTGCTTGTTTATGTTTTCAAAGGCATAATTATTGTACAGCAGCAACAGGAAGTTATTATAGAAAGAATGGGACGTTACGAGAAAACTTTGCGTGCAGGTCCTAACTTTATCTTCCCTATTCTTGAAGCACCGCGAGGAATTTTGAAAAAAGTTTCGCAAAAAGGAATTGATGGAAGAAATTATTATTATCTTAAAGCCGTAGACAGAATTGATTTGCGTGAACAGATGTATGATTTTCCGCGCCAGAACGTAATCACACGCGATAACGTATCAATTACTATCAACGCTTTAATATATTTCCAAATCGTTGACGCCAAAAGTGCTGTTTATGAAATAGAAAACCTGCCTGACGCTATTGAAAAATTGACTCAGACAACATTAAGAAACCTTGTAGGTCAAATGGATTTGCAAGAAACATTAACATCTCGCGGTAAAATTAACGATGAATTGAGAACAACACTTGATGAAGCCACAAACAAATGGGGTGTAAAAGTCAACCGTGTTGAAATTCAAGATATCTTCCCGCCTGCTGATATTCAAGCTTCTATGGATAAATTGATGAAAGCAGACAGAGAAAAGAAAGCAACAATCACCGAAGCTGAAGGCCTTAAAGAAGCTGCTATCAGAAAAGCAGAAGGTGAAAAAGAGGCTGCAATCCGCTCGGCAGAGGGTGCAAAACAGGCCGAAATTTTACGCGCGGAAGGTATTGCACAAGCTCGTGTTATTGAAGCTGATGCGGAAAAAGAAGCAATTTCAAGAATTATCGGAGCATTAGCAGATAAAGGTCAACCTGACAAATACTTAATTGCTATGAAGTATTTGGAAACAATGTCTGCAATCACAAGCGGTGAAAATAACAAAGTTGTTTATATGCCTTATGAAGCAACAGGAATTTTATCTTCAGTTGACGGTATTAAACAAATGTTCGACAAAAAATAGAGTTACAACATACCTTTAAAATAACCGACAAAAAATTTCAAAGAGTCTAGAGCTTCTCTAAAATTTAAAGTAATAGACTCTTTTTTTCTTGACTCATATAGTTTTATAAAATTATCAGCATCAACCCCAACAACAGTGTAACAATGATAACTTACCAGTCCGTTTTTGCCTCTATTTCCCGTACCTGCAACAAAACTATAATCTTTCTCCTGCTTTAGCCGTTCAAATAAATCAATAGTTTCAGGTATTTTCTTTTTTAAAGACATTCTTAACCCGCCTTCATTCAAAATAAATGGGGTTTTTCCGGTAAACATTTCCATAAAATTAGACGGTTTATTATATTCAAATCTTTCCTGACAACGCATAAATCTGCTAACAAGAGGTTTTTTCTCCGGGTGTATTGACAAAAGTTTATCCATTGCAACTTCTACAGCTTTTATAATCGGATTTTGTTCATATTTTTGAACAACTTCATTATAATATTTATCCAGTGAAATTAGGTCGTCCATTTCCTCTTTAGTTACGAAAAAATCCTGCTGCGTTCATAGAGATTTTGAAATCGTATTCTAAATCCATCTTTACGATGCGCAATATTTTTACTTAGAATTTTTCTTCCTTCTTCGCTTCTTGCAAGCGCTCCTATTGATGAAATCATATAGCAATCCGAAAAATGCTGAACAGGAGTCATTAAAGGTTTTATTTCACTTAGAGTTATTGGTTTCATAATAAATATAAAAATCCTGTAAATATTAAATTTTGCTATTATATATTACAAAAAATCGGTGCTTATAAAAGCACCGATTTGATATTATTGATTAATTTTTCTGTTGCCTCTTCAGGAGTATATTTTTCTTGTTCGCCAGTTTCGCGCGTTTTAAATTCAACAAAGCCCTCATTAATTGTTTTTCCAACAGTAACTCTATACGGAAACCCGATTAAATCAGCGTCTTTAAATTTAACACCTGCGCGTTCATCTCTGTCATCAAGAACAACTTCAATTCCTGCGTTTTTAAGTTCTTCATACATTTTATTTGCAACCTTCATTTGAAGCTCGTCATTAATATTGACGGGAACAATAACAACATGATAAGGTGCAATTGCAACAGGCCATTTAATACCATGCTCATCATAGTGAGCTTCAACAGCAGCTGCTGCTGTTCTTGAAATACCGATACCGTAACAACCCATTACATAAGGATGAGTTTTTCCGTTAATATCAGTATAAACAGCGTTCATAGGTTTAGAATACTTTGTGCCGAGTTTAAAGATATTACCGACTTCAATACCTTTTGTAACCTGCAGCTGTTTTCCGCACTGTGGACACAATTCACCGCATTCTACAAGACGTATATCAGCGTAATTAAGTTCAACACCTAAGTCAGACAAATAAGCTCCGACAAGGTGTTTATCAGTTTGATTAACACCGACAACAAAGTTTTTCATATCTCTTACTGTTTCATCAGCAACAATTTTAATACCTGTCATACCATTCGGTCCGATAAATCCAGGAACAGCGTCAAAACCTTTTTCAGCCATAAGTTCTGCAATTTCCGCAGAAGATGCAATTCTGATATCAATACCGCCGACTGCATTCATCAATTTTGTTTCTTCAACAGTTTTATCAGCTCTGATTAAAGCCAAAACAGGCTTTTTATCAACAATATAAACAAGAGTTTTCAAAATCAAAGTTGAAGGAATATTCAAAAATTCGCTCAATTGTTCAATTGAATGAGTATTCGGAGTGTCAACTATTTTTGCTTCTTTGAAATACTCTTTACCGTCAACTACAGCGTCAGGCAAATTTGATACGGCATGGTTTGAATTTGCCGAATAATCACAGTCGTTGCAGTAGAACACATCATTTTCTCCGGCGTCAGTGTCAGTAATTACCATAAATTCGTGAGAAACGCTTCCTCCGATTGCACCAGAGTCAGATTGAACCATTTTTGTATCAAGCCCGCAGCGTTCAAAGATACGTTTGTAAGCTTTAGCCATATTTTCATATTCTTTATCAAGACCCGCTTCATCAATATCAAAACTGTAAGCGTCTTTCATAATGAATTCGCGGCCTCTTAACAAGCCGTAACGCGGTCTGATTTCATCTCTGAATTTTGATTGAATTTGGTATAAATTTACGGGTAATTGTTTATAAGATTTTAATCCGTCACGCGCAACAGATGTAATAATTTCTTCGTGAGTCGGCCCAAGACACATATCACGGTCATGACGGTCTTTTAATCTCATTAATTCTTTACCGTAAGCTTCCCATCTGCCTGACTCTTCCCAGAGTTCTTTAGGCTGAACAAACGGCATTAAAAGTTCCTGAGCGCCTGCATTATCCATTTCTTCTCTAACAATGTTTTCAATTTTTTTCAAAACTCTCCACATTAAAGGCTGATATGTATATACCCCCGGAACAAGTTTTTTTATAAACCCTGCTCTGCCGAGCATTTTATGAGAAATAACTTCCGCATCGGACGGAAATTCTCTTAAAGTTTGTACAAACATTTTTGACATTTTCATAATTCATATTCCTCTTTTTGTCATTTTATTCTGCTGTTATTTTAGCACGAACAAATTATGAGAGAAACAAATCAAGCTCTTTTTTTACAAGTTTTGGCGAAACAGTAAGTGTTCTGTTATATTTGAGAGCATTATTCATCAATTTAACATATTCATCTTTTGCTTTTCTGAGCTTTTGAATTTGTGCAAAAATATAATATAAATCGCCGTCATCACCGCAATTGTCAATCGCACGCTCCATAATCACTGCAGCATTATCGTATTTTTTATTTTTTGTCAAGATTTTTGCATAAATTTTATACGCGTCAATATCTTTTGGATTAAGCTCTAGAGTTTTTTCAAGATTATCAATAGCCGAGTCCCAATTTCCCGCTTCATAATCAATGGAAGCTAGGTTAAAATATGCCCAGCTGTAATCTGGAGATAAATCAAGAACTTTATAAAACTTTTCTATTGCACCGATAATATCGCCTTGTTCTTTTAAAATATTCCCCATATAAAAATGAGCATAAATATCTTCATCATTTAAATCAATAGTTCTTTGGAAATAATATTTTGCAGCATCGTATTTTCCTTGCTTAAAGTAGCAAAGGCCAATTGAAAAATAGGCATTGGAATCATTTGACTCTTTTTCCAGAACTTTTTCAAAACAGTCAATCGCTTTTTCAAACTTTCTTCTGTCTGTATAAACAAGACCGAGATTATAACAAGCATCGATTGCCTCCGGTTCAAGTTCAACAGCTTTTTCATACGCTTCTTCCGCTTTTACAAAATTTTTTAATTTTTCATAAGCAATTCCAAGGTTATAAAAAATTCCGCCGTCATCGGAAAAAATTTTAGCAAGATACAACAAATGTTGAAGTGCTTCTTGTGGATAATTACTATCAAGTAAAAGCACTGCAAGTTCTCTTCTTACCTGAAAATTTGTTTGATTTTCTTTTAATACCTCTTGTAATTCTTCAATCTTATCAATCTTAGACATAACGCTATTATAAAACTTTTGTAAAAATATTGCAAAAATGTTAAAAGTTATATAAAATAAAAAAGAAAATAAAGGAGAGTAAAAATGAAGTTATTGACCGTTATATTATCGCTGTTTTTATTTGCAAACACAGTATCAGCTGCACCGTTTAATGCAAAAGTTAAAACCAAAAGAATTCCTGCCGGAACAGAATTTCAATTAAAATTAACAAATTCATTATCAACATACAATGCTCAAGGAACAGAATTCAGTGCGATTTTAATGAATGAACAAAGTAACGACTCTGACGTAATTTTACCGATGGGTTCACTTGTAAGAGGAACTATCAAAAAAGTAGAAGCTCCGAAGAGATTTTCAAAAGGTGCAATCCTTTATCTTGACTTTGACCACGTTGTAACCCCGAACGGAAGACAATTACCTTTGTCAATGTCAGTAATCGGTAGAACTGATTTAACTTATGACGGCGGTATTGCAGGTTCAAAAGGGTACAAAGAAGCATTGGGAGAAAACTGGCAGAAAACTAAAGATATAACTTCAACTGCAACAGAATGGGGCGGAGATGTTTTTGATGATGTTCCCGTTGCTGACCAGCTAATGACAGGTGTCGGAGCAATCGGCGGTGCTATCGGAGGCGGAGCTTATTATGCTTATGATTTTTTTGCTGATATGATAAGAAAAGGCAAAAACGTAAACCTTAATAAAGGCGACATACTAAAAGTTATCCTTGTTGACCCTGTTGATGTGCCTGTTATTTAAAACAATTTTAATCATAAAAAAAGAAGTACTTCGGTACTTCTTTTTTTATTAATCAATTCCGCCAACTTGATTTCTGCCGTTATTTTTCGCTTCATAAAGTCTTTTATCAGCAGAGTCAATCAAACTTGAAGCAGTGTCACCGTCAAACGGGAATGTCGACACACCCAAACTTATTGTAACATTTGTATCCTTGCCGTTTGCTAGTTTAAATTTATGCTGTGCCACTCTTTCACAAATCTTTTGTGCGGTTGATACAGCAACATCTTTGCCTGTATTTGGCAAAATAATACTCATTTCTTCACCGCCGTATCTGCACACGATATCTGTTGCACGTACATTGCGTTTGAGTGTCTGAGCAACCTGCCTTAACACAGCATCGCCCGATTGATGACCAAAATTATCGTTAAATTTTTTGAAAAAGTCTATATCAATAATTATTAAAGAAAAATTACTGTTATATCGTTTTGAATTTTCAACATGCATTCTAATCTGTTCTTGAAAATATCTGTGATTGTAAAGCTCTGTCAAACCGTCTGTTGTAGCAAGTTTATACTGCTGTTCAAAATCGCGGGATTTAATCAAATATTTAATAATATAAGCACAAGTAAATGCAAAAATCGAGAATATCAAAGGATAAACAAGTTCAAGCCATAAATTTTCATACTTCATAGCATAATAAGCAATCATCAAATATATAAAATAACTTGAAAAACATACCATAGAAGCTGTATAAGCCGAATTTACACGGCTTACAACAGACGCAATCAAAAGTGCAAGCAAAATACTTAACGCAATCGTATAACCTCTATCAACTTTTCTGATAAAGTTATTGTCAATAATATTGTTTACATAAGTTGCCTGAACCTCAACACCGGGATAAATTTTACCTGCAGGAACAGTTTTGATGTCAAAAAGACTTGCGGCAGTTGTTCCAAAGTATATAATTTTGTTTGTAAAATCATAATTCAAATCTGTTTTTTGTCCGTTAACTGCTTTAATTAATTGATACATAGGAATGTAAGTATAAGTTCCGGCAGGTCCATACCAGTTTAAAATAGCTCCGCCTTCTCTGTCTAAATATATTTTTTTATCCGCAATAACAAAGTTTGAGCGTTTATCAATTTCATAAGTATTCGAAAGCTCACCAAGATAATTCAGACTAACCTTTAAAGCCAATTGAGGATAAAAATCATCTTTATACTTAACAACAAGCGGCATTGTTCTTAAAATACCGTCATCTGAGCGTGATACATTTATTAAACCTATGTTTGAAGTAGCATTCAAAATTCCTTCAAGAATAGTTCTGCAATTTGTAAACGTCAAACCGGAAAAATCAATTTTTGATTTATTTTCTACTTTTAAAGTAAGTTTTTCAGGAAGCTCAGGCGGAACTCGTAAATCCTCAGACTGATTATCAAAATTCATTGAGGTAAATATATTGCTGTATTTTTTAAAAGCATTTACAAGTTCTTCATCAGCCTGATTTTGACTTTTCAAAGATTTTACAAACATCAAATCAAAAGCAATAGCTCGAGGACTTTGCTTTTCCAAATAGTTGATAATCTTTGCATACATATCTCTAGGCAAAGGCCATTCACCGAAATTGTCAAGAATGTATTCATAAGTCGCATCATCAATTGCAACAATAACAATATCTTCGCTGGCTTTTTTAGCACCTTGATTTATCAGAATAGATTGACGCAAATCAAATGTCCTATTCTCTATAGAATCAATAAATCCGCTTAAATTTGCACTTTTAAGAATTAAAAATGCAAAGACTGCAAAAATAACCAATCCAAGCGCATACGATAATTTTTTAAACATATTACCTCTACTTCATTCTTTTAGTATAATTGAATGCAGAAGATTTGGCAACAAAATTTTTCAAAACAAACTCTTTCTCAAGTATAAAATTATTGAGCTTTAATATTTCTGTAGAATATGATAATTCATCGGGGTTTTGAAGATATCTTAAAAGACATTGTTCATGCAAATTCATATATAAAAATCACCTTTTAACCTGACAACTTTTATATTATTGCAAGATTAATAAAAATTAACATCAAACAAATGCATGATACTTGCACTTTTTTATTTCCGTAGTATCATATAATTAGTCGAAATATTATCAAGTTTGGAATCTTGAAAAAAGAAAGAGGTAAAAATAATGAAAGACGCAATTCATCCAGATTATAAGAAAATGACAATTAAATGTGTTTGCGGTAACGAAATCGAAACAGGTTCAATTTTGGACAACATTACAGTTGAAATTTGCAACAACTGCCACCCGTTCTACACAGGACAACAAAAAATTCTTGACTCAGAAGGTCGTGTAGAAAGATTTAACAAACGTTACGGCAAAAAAGCATAAGTATAATTTACAAACAAAAAAAGACTCTGTGTAATAACAGAGTCTTTTTTTGTTTATAGTTTAACTTTAAACGGATAATTTTTAGGAATTTTCCAACCATTAAACCATATTAGGCCAGTACAATAGCCCGGCATTGAAGAATAGCCGTCTTCTGAACAAGAATACAAAGAAGGTTTAGTTAATAATTCCTCGGTTACAATTGTATTACTTGGCATATTCGAAAAATACGGTTGAAAACCCATTCCAATACGAATTTCATTATGCGTCGGAGCAAAACGAAATGCAAAATAACTGATACCGACATTTTCACGTTTTTCAAATTCCTCTAACTTGAAATTTTTTGCATTCGGATAAAAGTAATAATCTTGATAAAGACCATAATTAGTATTTAAAACTTTATAAAATGAAGATTTTGTCAACAAAAGACTTCCATCTGCGAAATAAATCCCTTTATAATCATAATTTTCAGTTTCTATATCTTTCACTTCAACCTTATTCAAATAAGGTGAAAAATATTTTTCTATAAAATCAGCTTCTGTAAAATCCCAAGCTTCTTTCGGTCCATTATCTTCTTCCGAGCGCAAAATCGCCTGATTCATGACTGAATAAACCTTTTTTAATCTTGTTTCAACAACATTATTGGTATAATTTTGAATAAGTGTCGGAATAGTCAACGCCGCAACTACACCAATAATGCCCAGTGTAATTAATATTTCGGCCAATGTAAAAGCCTTAGAACAAGGAGTTAAGCGCTGAGTGCCCCCCCCCCGAAGCTAAGTAAAATGTTAAATCTTTTCATGTTCAACTCCTTTTTTAATATCTACATATTTTATTATAAATTATATTTAGATATTTTTCAAGTTGGCAAAAAAAAAAGAGCCCTTTCGGACTCTTTTTTCAAAACTTTTACTTCTTTATTATAATTTAGAAGCAACCATTTTTGTAGTTTCTGCTAAACGAGTTGAGTAACCCATTTCGTTATCGTACCAAGAAACAACTTTAACCATATTATCACCCATTGTCATTGTCAATGCAGCGTCAACAGTTGAAGATTGAGATGATCCGATGAAGTCAGAAGATACTAACGGTTCTTCAGAGTAGCAAAGAACATGTCCGTCAGCAGCTTCTTTTAAAGCAGCATTTACAGCTTCTACAGTAACAGGTTTAGAAGTTTCAACAACTACGTCAACAACTGATACGTCAGGAGTAGGAACTCTCATAGCGAAACCGTTCAATTTACCTTTCAATTGAGGTAATACAAGAGCTACAGCTTTAGCAGCACCTGTAGTTGTAGGAACGATGTTTAAAGCACCTGCACGAGCTCTACGAGGATCTTTGTGACCTGCGTCTAAGATTCTTTGGTCGCCAGTGTAAGAGTGAACAGTTGTCATCAAACCTTTAACAATACCGAATTTTTCATCCAAAACTTTAGCTACAGGAGCCAAGCAGTTTGTAGTACAAGATGCCATTGAAATAACATTGTGTTTTTCAGGATCATATTCATTTTCGTTTACGCCTAAAACGATAGTTTTGTCTTCGTTTTTAGCCGGAGCAGAAATGATAACTTTTTTAGCACCAGCTGCAATGTGAGCTTTAGCTTTTTCAGCATCTGTATAGAAACCTGTTGATTCTACAACAACTTCAACTCCCAAATCTTTCCAAGGAAGATTTGCAGGATCTTTTTCTGCGAAGAATTTAATTTTTTTACCGTTGATTACAAGACCGTCTTCAACAACTTCTACAGTACCGCAGAATTTACCCATAACTGAGTCATATTTGAAAACGTGTGCAGCATTTGCAGGTGTCAAACCGGGGTCGTTGATTGCAACGTAATCGATTTCATCAAAGATACCTTCTCTAATAGCTGCTCTTAATGTGTTTCTACCGATTCTTCCGAATCCGTTAATAGCTACTTTTACCATAAGTTTTCCCTTCTTTCTTTTGTAAAAACTTTAACATTTTATTTATATAACAAACAAAAAAACTAATCAAGCAGTAAAAAAGTCGGATTAGTAAATCCGACCTACAAAGCTACTGCCACCCTAGATAATTTTCAAGCTGGCAAAAAAATTTATTCACGGATTTTATAACAAATATGATTGATAAAATAAGCGCAAAAACTACATTTTTAGACAAGTTTCACACCAGAACAAGAAATTCTACAGACATGACAGATACTATTGTTGTACCGAGAACCATTTTTAAAGGCTATTTAGGAATTATGACAGGTACAACTCTTGTTACTCTCGGCGGACTTACACAGAAAAAAACAAAGCTTAATAAAGCTCTAATGACAAGCGGGCTTTTAACATCACTATACGGAACCTGGGCATTTGTCAGACCGTTTATTATTAAAGATGCCAAAGGCGTTGAAAAAACAAAATAAACTACTTGCTTACAGGTGAAATGCAAGCTCCGATTGCATCAATAAGCCGTTTAACAGGAACAATTTCAATTTTGTCGTATTTTATCTTATTTGAATACGGAATTATAGCTTTTTTAAATCCTGACATTACAGCTTCATTTAAGCGTTTTTCAATATTGTTAACAGGGTGAATTTCACCGGACAAACCAATTTCACCGATAATAACCGTTTGGCAGTCAACCACAACATCACGAGCACATGTTGCAACAGCAAGAGCAATTCCTAAATCGGCAGATGGTTCTGACACATCAATACCGCCTGTTACATTAACATAAACATCCTGTTTAGAAAGATTTAAGCCCACGCGTTTTTCCAATACAGCGAGGATTTGCAATACTCTACTTGTATCAACACCGTTAGTGACTCTGCGAGGTGTCGGATAAGGTGTTGTGCCTACTAAAGCCTGAATTTCAACAAGTAACGGACGTGTCCCCTCATTTGTGACAATAATTGCACTACCCGGAGCTGCAACTTGAGAACGCTCATTTAGAAATAATTCATTCGGATTTTTAACTTCTTTTAACCCGTTAGAATGCATTTCAAAAATACCAACCTCAGATGTGTTTCCAAAACGGTTTTTCATAGAACGAAGCATTCTGTAAGATTTATATTTGTCACCCTCAAAATAAATAACGGTGTCAACCATGTGCTCAAGTACTTTTGGCCCTGCAATGTTTCCGTCTTTAGTAACATGACCGATTACAACAACTGTAATTCCTTTAGATTTTGCAATATGCATTAAAAGATTTGTACATTCTCTTATTTGTGAAACGCTTCCGGCAGAACTCGCAACATTTTGAGAATAAATTGCCTGAATACTGTCAATAACTACAATATCGGGTGAAATTTCTTCAATCTGTGATTTAATACTTTCCATAGAAGTTTGCGGGTAAATATATAAATTATCAGCGTTAATAGAAAGTCTTTCAGCACGTAATTTCAACTGACTTGCGCTTTCCTCGGCAGAAATATATAAAACTTTTTTATTATTTTTGCAAAGCTCATTACTTGTTTGCAGTAATATTGTTGATTTACCAATACCCGGGTCTCCTGCAATAAGCACAAGAGAACCTTGAACAAAACCACCACCGAGAATTCTGTCGAACTCTGAAATATTTGTGGATACCCTGACTTCTTCGCCTATATGAATATCTTTTAAAAGCTCAGGTTTATCTTTATTGATAAATTCATCATGAACCGAATTTTGTACAGGTTTACCAACAAATTGAGTTTCTTCAACAAGCGTCCCCCACGTTCCACACTCGGGACATTTGCCGAGATATCCTGCCGTTTCATACCCGCATTCAGTACAAACCCATTTTGATTTAACTTTTGCCATAAAATCATATTATCATAAATCTAATTAAATTTCTATTATAAAAAAAATGATAGCTTTTGCTATCATTTTTTCAATCTATCTTCCTGTCTTGTTAATCAGTGAAATATCTTTTACGCGGAGAGCAAAATATGGTTTGTTTTTATCTGCTTCCTGCAAAAATAATACAAATGTATCATTAAAATAGAATTTTCTCGGTTTTACTGTCACATCAGGCAGCATAGCAGCCAATTTTGTCATAATAACAGCTTCTGATTTCAATTTCACACCCTCGTTGTTCATTTTGAAATCAACGGTTTCAATAGCTTTATCAATCATCATATCAGTACCTTTGATTTGACGGTTGGTAAATTCATCAAATGATTTTTCACGATAAAGGCTTACATTAGGAACTTTAAACTCATCATCCTTTTTAAATTCGTTAGGACCTTTATACTGAACTTTTTTCATAAACATATCTGAATACAATTTATCAAAAGTTTTGTCATCATTTGTTCTATACAAATAAAGTACATCATCGCTTTGAGTATAAATTTGAAGCGCGAAATCATCTGGTGAGTTGTAAAACATAACACCTACAGTATTATCTAGAACTTTATCACTATTTTTATCTATACCGAAATAATCAACTTTTTTAAACGAACGTCCGAATTTAGCAGGTTTAAGTTTATCAAATGCAGTTAAGAATTTGAAATCTTTCTTTAACATTGCATAAACAAGATATTTTTCAGGTGCCGGTGACCAATCTAACCCATTTAATACATCGCTTGTTTCATTAAATTTTTCTTTAATAGCTGTCTCGATAGTTTTTTTCAATTCGGGTGAAACTTCGCCGTAAGTTTTATAATAAGAATTTTCGTTCAAATCAGCAGCCTTAAAAAGCTGTTTGTTAAGCTGTATTACAGAATTTGGAGTTCCATCTATAAATTCTACGGGTCCTTTAACTATCCCGTCCATTAAATCATTCCATGCAAGTTGAAAAGTACCAACCCACAATCTGTTTTGTTGTACTGTTTTAGATGACAACAAAGGTAAAACTTCAAGCGTTTGAACAGTTTTTGCCATAACAGCAGAACATAGTAACATTAAAACTGCAAACAAAGATAATAATTTTATTTTCATTTAATCTCTCCTTATATTTAAAAATCTAAAAAAACTTTTAAAAAAACCTTTTGCGTTTTCTTCATGAAGTATATTAGCACAAGCATAATATTTATCATAGTTATTTATAATATTTTCCGGCAAATCTTCTCCGCGCTCAAGAACTTGTGAAATCATCTCTAAATAATCATCCTGTTCTTCTCTATAAAGCTCATCACGTCCTCTTAAATCCTCATCTGCTTCATAATGAACAAGTGCATGATAAGCTGCGTGAATACTCTTATCATCAGTATCACGCGGAAAATTCAAAATAGCTTCTCTCACACACACACGAGAAATTAAAACCTGCCTTATGAGTGACGCGACATAGGCTCTATCATTTGTCATAACAAAATATTTTGAGCCTTTTCTTCTGCAAACCTTATTAATTCAATATAACTGCCGTTAAAAAATTGTTCTGCAACAGTTTTAACAGCTTCTGACGCCATTTCTTCTTTTGTCATTGCTGCTTTATAGAAGAATTTTTTACCTGACTTATATCTGACAAGAATAGATTTTACGGTCAATCTGTCCATAACCGTTTTTATAGTCGTATAAGCTCTTTCAACCCCGTTTGCAGATAAGTCGTCAACAATATCCTGAATGGAAACATCTCTGTCTTCATCGTCTTCAGTCAGATGCCAGAATGAATTTAAAATGTCGATTTCTAACTTACCACACACCATAAGGTTTACCTCCTAATTTCTAATTACTAACATTGTAACATAAAATGTTTTTATTTCAATACAATATTTATAAAATGTTACATTTAGCGAATATCAAACAAATCTTCTTCTTTTTTAAAATTTGAATTTTTCTTTCTCATTTTTTGATTTTTTCTCTTAGTTTTGCTGGAAACATTTCTGTAGGCATTATCAATTGAGATTTTAGTCAATGCTGAACCTTTTCTTCTGTCATAAAAAGTCAGCCAAAAATTTCTGTTTATATTATCAACAGAAAATGAAACTCTGCCTGCAAACTTATCACCAGGACGAATTTGCTTGAACATCAGCTTTGTATCGCCAAAAATTGACGGTCTGAAAACAGCGTTGTAATCATTTACAAGAGCCATATCAAGTCCAGAAAAAGTTTTATCGGACATATTTGAAATCATTACTGTAAGAGTAATAGTATTAACTTCGCCAAACGGGTCTTTTTCATGTTTAATGTCACTTATATTTATATCTAATCCGGGATAAAGCATTTCATGCTGCATCAAAGCTGTTTCTTTATAAACAGGAAGAGGAACATTAGAATTTATTTTAACTCTAATTTGATCACCCGGTGCAATTAAGACGTCGTTTCCTTTACGCATAAGTGCCATACCGAGTCCGATTGCTCCGCCCACAGCTGCACCTCCTGCCAGTGTGTAACCCTGAGAAGCAATAGCCGCTTCAAGTCCAAGCCAATTCAGTGCTGCAAATCCGCCGATTGCTCCGCCAGCTAAAGTGTAGCCGACATCTTGAACAATGATTTTTGAAGCTTCTGCAACAGGGTGTAATTTCGTTGACATTTTACCTTCAATAGGAATTTCTCTACCGTCAGGCGTAATCAAATAATCAAAATCAAGTTCAATCCAACCCTGACGTCCCAGCCTTTTGGGGTCAGCAGTTTGAGTTATTTTTCCGTGTGCAACAGTACCTTTGGGAATAATAACACCTCTGTCGCCTTTAACTTCGTCTGTAACTTCGGCAAAAAACTCATCGCCTTCGATATTTATATTGCTGTCCAAGACATGAGAAACGGTCATATTAATAATGTCTTTTCTCTCAAGCTGTTCGACTTCGCCAGTGAATAATTCTTTTTCAATCTGCTTTTCAAACTGTTCGTTTTTCTCCGCATGCCCATGCAAAGTTTCGGCGTAAACCAATGAATTTGCGCTTATAAACAGAAATAAAAGAATTATTGCAATAATCTTTTTCATATCTATATTATATAACAATTACAGAAAAATCACCAAATAATCTTTTCTACCTGAAAAACTTGACAGAATTCAAAAAAATTTGTATTATTAAACTATGAAAAAGCGTTGGTATGATATAGACCCGACAGTAAGCAGAGCTGTTGCGGATTTGGAAAAAGCAGAAGAGTATATTCAGGTTCGTTGTGCGGACTTTATTATTGACAGATTAAAAGACATTGATTTTAATATTGAAATGTCTTTAGACGATCAGTACAATTATATTATGCGCCGCTGGTACGACAAGAATATCAAGGTTTCTCACGCAATGGAGTATTTAAAAAACGCTCCGATTGATGTAAGAAAAGAACTTGCTTTGGAAATTATCGCTTTTATAAAAGAATATACCGACTACGCAAAAAATTTATAAGTTTTAATCTACAAGCATTTTAATTATTTGTTTGTTGTAATTTTCATCTTTGCATTCGGGAATTTTATTTTCTTTGCGTTCTTCGTTGAACACGATTTTGCCTTCAACGTGAACAAATACATTAGATTTTCTTAAAAAAGCTTCATAAGCTGTGTCTAAATGCCCGATATCTAATGCTCTGTAACCCTCATTGCATAAATCTTCTGCTAAAACTGTAGCTGTAGGTCCGAGAGCAATAATAAACAGTTTATGTTTTGGCTGTCTTAAACATTCTACAAGAATTTCGTCGTATTTTGAAAACGCGTCTTTTATAGGACAAATAATTCTATGAATTGATGTTGCGCCGTCAAACAAATCATTACCCACGCCGAGTCGGCTTCCCGCTCCTTCAACTATAACAACTTCTTTGTCATGCCAGAGAGATTTCATCCTTGCATAATAATCATTTCCTTGCTGTTCATTCACAAAAATCATCTGACGCGTAACATTTGTGTCAATATAAGATTTTGAAAAATCAAAATATTTGTATAATGTATCACGAGATTGAACCAAAACTTTACGCAAATAGTCGTGGTTGCAATATCCGAAAACGTCAGGCAAACCGACAAGCATATTTTCGTTTTTGTTTGTTAAAATATTTTTTAATCTTTCAGCAAGAACAGGGTCGTATTTTTGGAAAGAAATATTTTCACCCATGATGAGTTTGAATTCACCATCTCCGCATCTTGCCATAGATTTTTCACAGGAAGTAAGCGTATACAAAGCGTCATGAGCGTTTAACACTCTTGGAAGCTTAATTGACGCAAGAGTTCTCGGGTCTGCAAGTTCATAATACATGTTTGCAATTTTATTTTTCAGCTTTTCATCTTTGTCATGAATTCTGAATTTCATCTTTAACCCGAATAGATTAATCTCATAACGTCCTGTAGACGGTGTTTTCTTTATATAAAACATACTTCCCTCTCTTTTGTTAAATATTATACCAAAAATTAAATTATAATCATAAATTGTAATAATTTGCTTAACATTTAGACATGCCCGCAATAATATAGTTTAATTAAAATATGAAAGATGAGATTAATAAAAAGGTTATAGACATTTTTTCAAAACCTGCGGAACACAAAGGGAAAGTTAAATTTTATGCAGGCTTTGATTATGTAAGAATTGACAGAGATACAAACGGCAATAAATTTAATCCCGAACACTTGAAAAAATATGCGGAAAATTGCCACTATATTGTCAGAGTAATGCGTAAAAATAAAGGCGAAACAGTTCTTTACAATTACGACGTGCCGAATTCCGACCTTTTTAAATTTATTAAATCATTTGAAGAAAACACACTTGACGGAACAATTATAGAAATAGATAAATATTTTCCCGAAAACTTAGCATAACGGAGAGAAAAATGAACTGCTTATTCAGACAAGAAGCCCTATATAAATGCAACAAACCATATCAATACGTAGGCGGAGAATTTTTATCCGCAAATAAAGATTTTGACAGTGCAAAAGTAAGATTTGCATTCGCTTTCCCCGACAAATACGAAATCGGTATAAGTAATTTAGGCGTTAGAGTTTTATTCGGAATGATTAACAAACAGCACGGATTTATGTGTGACCGTGTTTATGCACCGGAACCCGACTTTAAACCCGAAATATTATACGGCCTTGAAAGCAAAAGACCCATTAAAGATTTTGATGCTGTGGGATTCTCTCTGCAATATGAAATGGCATACCCCACTGTTTTAAAAATGCTTGACATGTCAGGAATTCCATATAGAAATGATATGAGAAGCGATGATGACCCGATTATCATTGCAGGCGGACCTTGTGCATTTAACCCGCTTCCCCTTGCTGATTTTGTAGATGTATTTATGATTGGCGACGGCGAGGACAGTATTATAGAAGTTTGTCAAATATTAGAAAAAACAAAAGACTTGCCGCGTCAAGAGCGAATAAAGGCTTTGTGTGAAGGCGACAACTCAGGACGCTGGTCATCAAGTGTAGGCGGAAGTGTTACAAAAAGAATTGCACAACTTGAATACGAAACGGCATTAAAAGAGTACCCGATACCGTTTTCCACATCCGTTCAAGACAGAGCTGTAGTTGAAATTCGTCGCGGCTGCGGAAGAATGTGCCGTTTCTGCCAGCCCGGTCACGTAACTCTACCTATCAGAGAGCGTTCGGCAGAAGACATTATTAAAATTGCAAAAGAACTTGTTAAAAATACAGGTTATGACGAATACTCGCTTTTATCACTTTCTTCAAACGATTATAAAAATATCAATGAAGTTATAAAAGAACTTGCTGTAGATTTTAACGAGAAAAAGGTTTCGGTTTCGCTTCCCAGCCAAAGAATTGACGGCTTTAACCTTGAACTTGCCAACCTTGTTCAAAGCGTAAGAAAATCTACAATGACACTTGCGCCCGAAGCTGGCAGCCAGAGATTACGCGATAAAATTAAGAAAAATATTAATGAAGAACAAATCTTAAACGCTGTTTTGACTCTATACGAAAACGGATGGTCAAGAGTAAAATTCTATTTTATCTGCGGACTTCCGACAGAAACTCTTGAAGATATGGACGAAATGGCACAACTTCTATCCAAAATTAAATGGCGCTGTAAACAGATTAAAAAAGAAAAAGGTTTACAGCATGGAATGGATTTAACTTGCACATTGTCTATTTTTGTACCAAAACCATTCACCCCGTTCCAGTGGTATCCGCAAATGCCTTTGGAAAAAGTGTCCGAACATATTAAATATTTGAAAGAAAAAATTTCACATCTTAAAGGTGTAAAAATTAACTACCACGAACAATTCACCTCACAGATTGAAGCTGTATTAACACGCGGCGACCAATCACTTTGCAAATATATTGAAACTCTTTATAAAAAAGGCTGTTACCTTGATGCATGGGGAGAATATTTCCAAGAAGATATATGGGCTCAAACAGCAAAAGAACTCGGAATAGATTTGGCTGCACTTGCTCAAAAACATTATTCAACAGATGAAGTTCTTCCATGGGACTTTATAAATATTGGTGTGGATAAAGAATGGTTTATACAAGAATATAATGACAGTAATGCAAAACCTACCTGCGAAAAAGGATGTGTAAACTGTGGTGTTTGTAAAAATTTAAAAACACGTAAAGTTCTTGCAAAGCCATATAAAGCAAGTGAAACAGCACAAAATTTAAAACTTGAAATAAAAGACCCGAGACTTTGTCAGGGCTATGACAGAGAAATTTACAAATACCGAATTAAACTTACAAAAACAGGTATTTTAAAATATTTTTCTCACCTTGACTGGCAGAATACTTTCTTTAAAGCTCTTTCAAGAACAGATTTGAACATAGTATTTTCACTCGGTTATAATCCGTCAATGAAGGTATCAATGGGGATTGCACTTCCATTATTTGCAGAAAGCGAATGCGAACTTGTAGATTTGGAATTATTTGACAATCTTACACCCGATGAACTCAAACAAAAGTTAGAGAAAGTATTACCCGAACAGGCTAAAATTATAAGTATTGTAAAAATTGATAAATCGACTAAAGCAATTGACATGACTGCTCAATGGGCAGAATATAAGATTGATGTTTTTAATAAAACACTTTACGATTTTGAAACTTTGCGATATAATACAGACAGAGTTTTATCTTCCGAAGAAATTTTTATCGAGAAGAAAAACAAAAAAGGTTTACTCAAAAAAACAGACATTAAGCAATCAATAAAATCATACAGATTTGAAGATGAAAGTCTGTTCATAGTATTAAAAACAGGTCAATCCGCAATCACAAAGAAAGACGGAACGGTTGAAGCAGGTATCCCCGCACTCAGAGCCGATGTTCTTATGAATTTGATTGCACCCGATGTTATATTCAATATTAAAAGGACACGGTTTTTTGACGAGGATTTAAAAGAATTACAGTAAAGGATTTTTTATGGCAAACGACAGACGAAACCACAGAAACAATCAACAACAGCAAAATGCTGACAAAAAAATTATCATCGCGGAACGTGACAACATTGCAGCCGTAATGCAAGGCGGAAAAGTCACAGACTTCTTTATTTCAAGAGGCGATGTGATTTTAGGAGATGTATTTTTAGCAACAGTAGACAATATTCTGCCAAGTATTGACGCCGCATTTGTAAATGTCGGTATGGATAAAATGGGATTTTTACACGCACAGGATGTAATGGGAAAAGGCGCATTAAAAGACAAACTTTCTCCGAAACAAAAACTTATAGTACAGGTTGTAAAAGAACCCACTGGTCATAAAGGCCCGAGAGTTACTACAGAAATAAGCTTACCGGGAAGATTTTTGGTATTAATGCCGAACGAACCCGGAACAAGCATTAGTAAAAAAATTGAAAACTCAAGAGAAAGAGCAAGACTGAAATCAGTAGTAAATCTTATCAAACCCGTTGGAATTGGCGTTATCATCAGAACCGAAGCAGAAGGACAATCAGAAGCTGATATTCAGGAAGACTTAGAAATCCTACTCGAAAAATGGAACAACATTATTACTGCCGCTGAAACAATGACTCCTCCGAACCTTCTATACAGAGACCAGGATTTGTTATATAGAACAATCAGAGAAGCTTGTACAGAAGATGTTAAAGAAATTGTTGTAGATACAGCTTTTGCAATGCAGAGAGTTCAAAATATCTTGCAAAACTGGCACATGAACAAAAATGTTCAGGTAACTTTGTATAAAGGAACCGAACCGCTTCTTGTTGCAACAGACGTTCACAAAGAAATAAAAGCAGCCTTGAATGTAAAAGTTAATATGCCGTCAGGCGGATATTTGTTTATCCAAACAACAGAAGCTTTGACAGTAATCGACGTAAACAGCGGTAAATTCACAAGTTCGTCAACTCAGGATGAAACAATTCTGAAAACAAACATTGAAGCTGTTCATGAAATCGCACGCCAGCTTCGTTTAAGAAACATCGGCGGTATGATTATTATCGACTTTATTGATATGCTATCCAGAGCAGATAAACTTGCGATTATGGAAGAACTTGAAATCGCACTTGAACCGGACAAAGCAAAACCGCAGGTCGGTCAGCTTTCTGATTTAGGACTTGTTGAGTTGACAAGACACAGACAGGGACAATCTTTGTCTGAAATTTTCACTAAAAAATGTCCGCATTGTCAGGGCACAGGTTATTTCATGAACGAGTTTAACTTTGCAACTCCGACAGCTGAAGGTGAATACAGAGCTAAAGCAGCTAAAATGAAATTACCGGTAAATAATTTCAAGAAAAACAACAAAAATAATAATAAAAACCAACAGCAAACAGAACCACAACCTGTTGTAGAAGAAACAATTCAACCTCAAACAACTCCTGAAATTGAAGTAGAAAATCCTTCAACAACAGCAGTTCAAGAAACAGAAAAACGCGAAACAAAGAAAATACGCGGAAGAAAAAACAACAGACTTGAAAAGAAACAGGAAGTGCAAGAAGTTCAACAAGAACAACAAGTAATTGAAACAGCAGAAACTGTTCTTAAACCAAACGAAGATATTAAACCTGTTATTGAAGAAAAACCCGCTGTTGATGAAGTTAAATCGGAAGAACCTGTTGCAGAAGTTGCGGAAACAACAGAAGCAGCAGAAACTGAAAAACCAAAAAGAACAAGACGTCCGAACCGCGGCGCTTCAAAAACAAGAAAACCGCGTGCAAAAAAAGCGGACAAAGAGGAAAAAGTTGAAGAATAAACTTTTACTTATAACATTATTTTTAACGACAAATGCGGGCTTTTGCGAAACAACAGCCCGCAATGCCGTTGTACATTCTGCATTAATTAAATTCGGACTGGCAATGGGTGGTGTTGCACTTTCGTCTTTTGTAATCTTTGCAGGTCTGACTATTTATAACAAAATTTTTGTAAAACAAGACAAGTTTCAAAGACTTGATGAAGACCTAACAAAAACACCGAAAACAACAGAAGAGGCTATTAAATTATTTATTAGAAAAAACAGGTTGAAATAATCAGATGAAAAGAAACGGTTTTGGTGCAATAGATTTATTATTGGGATTACTCATAACTGCAGCGGTTGCAATGCTTGTAATGAAAACTTTTTACGGCACTCAACCATTGAATACAATTACTCCCGAAACTGTTCAAGAACACGTTGATAAGACAGTATACGAAGTTGAACAGCTCAGAGAACAAAGTATTAATTACAATAAGCAGTTACTTGAACAACAAAATTATTAAATTAATAGTTAATGAGCTTATATAAAAATTATTTCTGTGCTAAAATAAATTAGTAAAAGACAAAATTATGAAAGGACAGGGATATGAATAAGGTTGTTGTCGGCGCTCAATGGGGCGATGAGGGTAAAGCAAAGATTACTGATTTATTGGCACAAAATGCGGATTTAATTATTCGTTATCAAGGCGGCTGTAACGCAGGACACACAGTTGTAGCACATGACAAAACTTTTAAATTTCACCTTATTCCGTCGGGGATTTTATATAAAGGCAAAACCTGTTTCATCGGTGCTGGAACAGTAATTCTGCCAGAAAGCTTTGAACAGGAAATAAAAGGACTTATTGAAGAAGGTATTGATGTTTCAGGATTAAAAATCAATCCGCTTGCATCAATTACAATGCCTTACCACACAGAAGTTGACGGCTACTCTGAAAGCACAGCCGGCAAAGGCAAAATCGGCACTACAAAAAAGGGCATCGGACCTACTTACACTGATAAAATGGCTCGTATCGGCTTAAAAATTGAGGACTTATATTCTGACGAAGCACTATCAGAAAAACTTGATATTATTCTTCCGATAAAAAATAAAACCTTAAAAGAAGTTTACGGCTTGAAAACTTATACAAAAGAAGAAATTACTGAACTTTGCAAAAAATATGCAGAAATTTTCAGACCTTATGTTTGCTTTGACTGGCAAGAAGTATTGGAAGAAGCAAAACGCGAGAAAAAAGCTGTTCTATTTGAGGGTGCTCAGGGCGTAATGCTTGATGTTGATTACGGAACTTATCCTTTCGTAACATCATCAAATCCGATAGGTGGCGGGGCAGCAACAGGTTCAGGCTATGGTCCTTGTATGATTGATGAAGTCATCGGAGTTGCCAAAGCTTATGTAACACGTGTTGGCGAAGGTCCTTTTGTAACAGAATTAACAGACGAAATTGGAAACAAAATTCAAACTATCGGACATGAATTTGGCGTAACAACAGGAAGACCACGTCGTTGCGGATGGTTTGACGCAGTTACTATGAAATATGCGGTTTTAGTTGGCGGGTTGACATCTGTTGCACTTACAAAAATTGATGTATTTGATACATTTGACGAAATAAAAGTTTGTACCGCTTATAAAGATACACGTAACGGAAAAATTTATAAAAGTTATCCGACAAACGTGTTCATACACAAATATTTGGAACCTGTTTATGAAACACATAAAGGCTGGGGCGAAGATGTAACAGGAATTCGTGAATACAGCAAACTTCCGGAAAATTGTAAAAAATACCTTGAAAGACTTGAAGAGCTTCTTGAGGTAACGATTTCAATAGTAAGTGTCGGACCTGACAGAGAACAGACTATTTTTAGATAAAAATAAAAAAACAGGCAGTTTTAAAACTGTCTGTTTTTTTATTACTTGAATTATTTCAAAACATGAGTTATAATTAGAAAATAGAAAAATGGAGGTATTTATATGTCAAGATTTAAGCATAGTGCTGTGATTGCCCCCCCCCCGAAGCTCTCGGTTTAGGTGTTTTTAGGACAGCTTTTGGTTTTACATTAGCAGAAATTTTGATAACATTAGGGATTATTGGGATTGTAGCAGTACTTACAATCCCGTCATTGATTGCAAATCATCAGAAAAAACAAGTTGAAGTAAAACTGAAAAAATTCTATTCTGTAATGAGTCAGGCACTTCTAAGATATGAAGCAGACGAAGGCATTACACCCGAAAGTTTTTATATAGATGAGGAATATGTGAAAACTGCAGACGGTTTTAAAAAGTGGTATAATAAAACTTTAGACAAATATCTTCAATCAGTTTCTCAAGAAAAAGAAGAAGATAGAAATTTTAAAGTTATATTTAATGACGGCTCTGGATTTTCAGGATATATTTTCAACACAAACAGTATAAATATTTTTTATTGTACGGAAGCTAAATATTGTCGAAATGAAAACATGGATGGCAGAACCGGCTTCTTGTTTGAAATCAATAAAGGAAGGTTTTATACATCACTTTATTCTTTTCGAAAGCAAACTAGAACACAACTTTTGGAAAAATGTAAATATGGGAATTATGATAATCCAAACACCAGCAGTTTAAACAGACGCCATACCTGTGCAAGACTAATTGAAATTGACGGATGGCAGATTAAAGACGATTATCCGTGGAAACAAACTATATTAAAACCTAAAGAATAAAAAAGGCAATTTTTTATATTTTTATGTTTTTATATACATGTGTTGAGAATAAATTCTATTAACAGTGTAAATAATTGCTTTACGCAAAATAAAATCGCATTCAAAAGTAGTAATTCAACAAATCCGCAAATTGAAGAATTACAGAATGTGAAGCCTGATTTTGCCGTTAAAACTCCTATGTCTTACTCAAAAACAGGCGAAATGAATTTTCCGTATAATACAAAAGCTCACTGTTATAAACTTGCTAACGGACAAAAAGTAATTATTGTACCTCAGGAAGGCGAAACTGTTTTAAGAACTTATGTAAACACAGGTTCTATGAACGAGACCGATAACCTCCGCGGAATAAGCCATTATATTGAACACAATCTCTTTAACGGTTCAGAAGGTCTTGAAGAAGGTGACTTTTTCAAGCAGGTTGATAAAATGGGCGCTTCCACAAATGCTTCTACAGGATTTGCAGAAACAAATTATTATATAAGTTCAAATATGCTTAACGACGGTGATTTGGAAAATAAAATCAAACTTCATGCTTCCATGATTGAAACACCGATTTTTGCAGTTGAAAAACTTGAAAAAGAAAAAGGGATTGTGAATTCCGAAATTAACATGATTACTTCAAATCCCGAAAATTTAGCAATAAATAAAATGCTTAAAAACCTTTATGGTATAAAAACGACCTCAACAGATATGATTGGCGGAACGACCGACAATATTACAAACCTGAAACGGGAAGATGTTGTAAATTATTATAACAACAATTACTATCCCGCGAATATGGTAACCGTTATTACAGGCGAGGTTAATCCTGATGAAACAATGAAGCTTATTTCAAAATATTTTTCATCAAAAAGAACCCCAACTCAAAACAGGCATAATGAAGAGTTAAACCCGATTAACCAAACTGTCAGAGAAGATTTGATTTCAGATAAAGCTACAGCGGCTTCAATTGTTGTTGGATTTAATTCAACGAAAAGCGCAAAAGAACGAGTTTATATGCAGGCATTAACAGAAATTCTTTCGATGTCGGCATATTCAAGAATTGACAAAAATATTAAAGATTTGAACGCAGGCTGCTGGGCAGAAGAAGAAAAAATCACCACGCAAAACGACAGAGCAATTATGTTTATGTCTGAAAGCACCGAAGAAAATTCCGAAAAGATTTTGAAAGTTATATTTAACGAAATCGGAAATATCGCAAACAATCCTCCGACAGATGAAGAACTTCAAATTGTTAAAAAAAGCATGCTTAAAAGATTTTCAAATATTTTTGAAAAATCTTTTGCGACAAACAACGCAATAGGCACAGCAATCCTTGAAAACAACGAGGATTATGTAAACAACTACGAAGAAATCGTAAATTCAATGACTGCCGAAGATTTGGTTAATACCGCAAAAAAATATCTTGATATTAACAAAGCTTCCGTTACTGTTGTTCACCCATCAACAGCAACAGAAGAAAGCATTTTACAAAACCATAAAAGTATTTCTTTCACCGGAAAAACTAAAAAAGCTTTAAACACAAACTCAATACAAGAATATGACACCAACAACAACTACAGAGTTATAACTTCAAATTCAAAAACAAATAACGTCGAAATACTTTATAAACTTAATACTGATAAAGATATTAATACACGTCCGTCAGCGGCAATTATTTTAGACAAATTGTTAAATGAGGGTTCAATTAACAAAAACAAGACTGATTTTGATAAAGAACTTGCAAAAGACGGTATTGAAAAAGGTTTTTCATCATCAGAAAGCGAAATTGTATGTGCTATGGGCTGTGACAGCAATACTATTTCAAAAGGTTTCAAAACCATAAAAGAAGTACTTGAAACTCCCAGATTTACTGATGAAGAATTTGAACAGGCTAAAAATAATGTGCGTGACTTAATTCTTACATCAGAAAAATCTGCTTACGATAAACTGGACTACGAATTGTTCAAGAACCTGCCGCAGGGCGTTACAAAAGAAGAAATTCTTGAAGATTTGAATACACTGACTCTTGACGATGTAAAGCTTTTACACAAAAAGCTTTTAGAAAACGGCAAAGGCATAATCAGTATTGCTGCACCGTTTGACAGAAAACCTCAATTAAAAAATGAAGTATTTACAAATATTGCCTCATTTAAGAGTGTAAAAGAATTCAAACCGCTCGAACTTCAAGATATTTTCAAGCCTGTTGAAGAAACAAAAGTTTTGACTGATATTCACAACAAAAATCAGGCTGAAATCGTTGAAGCATATAAGTTTAAAACAAGTAATAACTTAAAAGACAGAGCAGCAATTCACCTTTTGAATACAATTTTGGGCGGAAATGCTTCCTCAAGACTTTTCATGGATTTGCGAGAAAAAGAAAAACTTGCATATCATGTTCGTTCAAATTATCGCACAAATGAGAATATCGGAATTTTATCGTTAAAAATAGGTACAACAACCGATAACAAAGAAACAGGCGAACAAAGTTTTGATAATGTACAAAAATCAATCGACGGCTTCAATCGCCACATCAACAAAATTAAAACAGAAAAAGTTACACAAGAAGAACTTGATAATGCAAAATTAAACTATAAAAATACGATTTTAAACAGAAACCATACGACTTACGACAGAACATCATCAATATTACACGGTGCAAACTCCGTATACGGACTTTCCAGAGAAAACCAACTTCTTGAAGAAATCGACAGGATTACTGTTGACGACATATACAATGCCGCAAATTATATTTTCTCGGGCAAGCCTGTATACTCAATTCTTGCAACAGAAAACACATTAAAAAACAACAAAGATTACTTAAAATCACTTATTAATAATTGATTTTAAAATGGTTATCTGTTACCCTTGAAATATGAAAGAAAGACTGGACAAATACTTAACCGATTTAGGCTATTTTGATACAAAAAGCAAAGCGTCCGCAGCAATTTTAGCGGGACATGTAAAAATTAACGACGAGTACATAACAAAAGCAGGTTTTCAAATTAATCCCGCAAAAGAATATGAAATTGTTGTAAAATCAATGCCATACGTTTCTCGAGGCGGATTTAAACTAAAAAAAGCACTTGACGCGTTTAACTTTTCACCTGAGGGAAGAATTTGTTTTGACGCAGGAGCTTCAACTGGAGGATTTACGGATTGCTTATTACAAAACGGTGCAAAATTTGTCTATGCAGTCGATGTCGGTTACGGTCAACTGGATTGGAAAATCCGTTCAGACCAACGTGTAAAAACAATTGAGAGAACAAACCTTAAAATATGCAGTTTTGATGAAATTTATGCTGACACAGAACCTGTTGCGGACTTATTGGTAAGCGATTTGTCATTTATTTCTTTAACAAAAGTTCTGGAAAATTTGAAAAAACTTTTAAAACCTGAATTTCACGAGATGATTTGTCTTATCAAACCACAATTTGAAGCAGGCAAAGAAAAAGTTGAAAAAGGCGGAGTTGTACGTGATAAAAAAGTCCACGCAGAAGTTATAAAAAACGTGTTAGATTACGCCAAAACTCTAGACTACAAAATTAACGGCTTGACATATTCTTCAATTAAAGGGCCGTCAGGCAACATTGAATATCTCGTGTGGCTCTCGACACAAAATGAATTACAATATGATATTCAATCTACAGTAGAAGAAGCGTTCATTAATCTAAACAACTAAACTTTCGGAACATTTACCATTTGAGCCGAAGTATTCAAGTCGATATATTTAAAGAAATTCAACACCACTCCAGGCGGGAAAAAATAGCTGTTATTTGTAGGTGTGATTTTTAATTGAGAATGAGCATTGTCAACTTTTACCACACTTGCAAGATATTGCTTATTTGCTGCACTAAACAATATATAACCTGTTTTTGACTGAATTTCTTCTATAGTAAACCTGTTTGCATTTGCACTTGCAATTGAGAGATAAAACAACTTTTCTTGAGATAGTGCAAATGTTTTTGTGCAAATATTAAAATCAACTGTTTGAGGAGTGACAAGCGAAATTGTTTCCTCATCTGCCTTTACCGGCAATATTGTACAAATTATTACCAACACGATAAATAACAAAAATTTTATTGTTCTTTCCATGATTCACCTACATTTATATCAACGACAAGAGGAACAGACAACGGCTGACTTAACTCCATTGCCTCACAGACAAGTTTTTTGACAGTGTCCAATTCTGGTTTATAAACTTCTACAACCAGTTCATCGTGTACCTGCATAATCATTTTTGATTTCAAATTGTTTTCTTTTAATTTCTTTGAAAAATCAATCATTGCAATCTTCATCAAATCTGCTGCAGTACCCTGCATTGGTTGATTAATGGCGGCACGTCTGCCAAAATCTCTTATCATCGCATTTGAACTAGAAAGCTCACCTGTAAGATAGCGTTTTCTGCCAAAAATTGTTTCCACAAATCCGTTTTGCTCTGCAAATACCACAATACCTTCCATATAAGCTTTTACACGCGGATAAGTTGCAAAATATTTGTTTATAAAAGTTTCAGCTTCCGCATTTGATATACCGAGAGCTTTAGCAAGCCCGTATTTACTCTGTCCGTAAACAATACCAAAATTTACCGCTTTTGACTTGTAGCGCATTTCTTTTGTAACTTCTTCAACAGGCACTTCAAATACTTTTGATGCAGTCAAAGTATGTACGTCAATTCCGCTATTAAAAGTATCTATAAGATTTTTATCCTGAGAAATATGTGCAAGAAGCCGCAATTCAATTTGAGAATAATCAGCCGATAAAATCAACCCGTTTTCTTTGTCCTGAGCTGTAAAAGCATTTCTTATCTTATTACCTTCTTCTGTCCTTATCGGAATATTCTGTAAATTTGGATTAGAAGATGATAATCTTCCTGTTGCAGTTACAGTTTGATTGTAAGTTGTATGAATTCTCTTATCTTTAGGGTCAATCAAAGCCGGTAAAGCCTCAGTATAAGTTGATTTAAGTTTTGCAAATTTTCTGTAATCAAGTATTAATCTTGCAATTTCATAGTCCTGTGCAAGTTCTTCCAAAACTGCCGCATTTGTAGAATAAGTTGACTTGCCGCGTTTTTTCTTAGCCTTTAGTCCCATTTTTTCAAATAAAACTTCACCAACCTGACGGGGAGAATTAATATTAAATGAACATTCAGCAAGATTATAAATCTCACATTCAATTGCACTCAATTTTTCATTCATAGCTGCCGTCAGCGAAATCAAATAATTCTCATCAACTGCAACACCTTTATACTCCATATCTGCAAGGACTACTGCCAGAGGGACTTCTACATTATATACAAGTTCGAGTTCTTTTTTGTCCAAATCAGAGTTCCAAAATTTACTTAATTCCAATATTGAAGAAATTTCATCACACGCAAAATTTAAAACTGCGTCTAAAGGAGCATCAGCAAATTTTAAAGGATTTTTTTTGTCAAATTCAGCATAAGGCATAATTGCATGATTTAAGTGTTCAAGTGTCTGAACATCAAGTTCATGATTTCTTTGTGCGTCTTTCACATAACTTGCAAGGACAGTATCAAAGAGCAAGCCTTTCAGAGAAATATCAACATTTCTCAACACATTATAAAAAACTTTTGCGTCATGAGTTGTTTTTTTTATATTTTCATCTTCAAAAACAGATTTTAACAAACTCAAAACATCTTCTAATCTAAGCTGATTTTCAATATTTGAATGTCTTAAAGGGATGTAATAAGCTTTTGCGGTACCTGAATTATCTGTAAATTTAATCTCATTATCAGCTGTCAAATCGGGGTTAAAGGCAAAGGATATTCCATCAATGGTTGACAAAACTGAACTTCTGACATCTGCGTATATCTTAAAAGCAATTAAAGATTGCTTTTTTAATTCATCAGCCAAATTTTGCAAATCAGCAGTATCCGTGATTAATTTGGGTTCAAAACACAAACTGCTTTCTTTATTCAATTCCTCATTAACAACTTCTGAGAAAAATCCAAGCTGAGTTGTACCGTCTACGGATTTTGCCTGTGCAGGTGTAGTTCTTTCAACTTTGTCGAAAGAATACATAATATCATTAATATTTTTTATGAATGTATAAAACTGCATTTTTTTCAAATATTCGGTAACAACTGAAACATCAGGCAATTCAACCTTAGTTTTATCAAAATCAAAATCAACATCCAAATCTCTTACAATAGTTGCAAGATAGCGACTCATTTCAGCCTGTTCCTTGCCATTACAGATTTTTTCTTTTACTGATTTTTCAGGAATATTTTCACAATCAGCTAAAATCGCATCGAGATTTCCGTATCTGTCCAGTAGTTTCTGTGCAGTTTTTTCACCTATACCTTTTACACCCGGAATGCAATCAGAGATATCGCCTCTCAGAGCCTTATAATCAATAACTTGATTAGGATAAACTTTTAATTTATCATAAATTTTATCCCAATTGTATTCAATAAGTTCTCCCTTGTATGGCAGAATAACTTTTACGCAGCCGTCTTTATCTACAAGCTGAAAAGCGTCTTGATCACCTGTCAAAATCAAAACTTTATGCCCGAGTTCGCAAGCTTCTTTTGAAATTGTACCGATAACATCGTCAGCCTCATAGCCTTCTTTTGTATAAATCGGAATATTAAAAGCCTTTAAACCTTCAAAAATCAATCCCATTTGCTGACGCATAGTATCCGGCATTGCCGAACGGTTACACTTGTAATCCGCATAAGTTTCTGTTCTAAAAGTTTTATGACTTACATCAAAAGCAACGGCAATAGCGTCAGCTTTTAATTCTTTATTTTTAAGCAAGTCAAAAATAGCTTTAAAAAAGCCGTAAACAGCCCACGTAGGAGTTCCGTCAGATGTCTGCATATTGGTTCTTTCCAGCGCATAATATTGACGGAAAGCCAATGCATGCCCATCTATTAAAATTAAAGTTTTTGACTCGCCCATTACATACCTCCCCTTTATTAACATTTTCGCATAAACAAAAGGAGTTTGCAATTTCAATTACAAAAAAACATCTGTTATTCAATAACTTTTCCGTCAAAAAGATCCATTACCATATTCACATTATCTGAATGCATTGATGCTTCAATCTTTCTTACAGTTTCTGTTTTTTGTGTTTCTTCTTGTTTTATTTCTTGCGCTTCTTCAACCTCTTCCTGTTTAATAACAGGTTCTGCCGGTTTTACTATAGGTGCAGGTTTTGGAGCTACCACAGGAGCTGACTGTTTAATTTGTACATCAGAAGCTTGCGGAAGCCTTATTACAACATTTGAATTCGACTGTCCGAAAAGATTATTAACAGCGTCAATAACCGCCTGTTTTTTACTTCCGTTTTGAACCTGATTTAAGAAGATTTCATTTTTCATAGTCAAAATTGTTTCATCAGGTGCTATTTTAACAGGATTTGCCCACTGTTTCAAAAGTGCGCGTGTTGGAGCACTTTGAACATTTTCAAGCAAATTACTCCACAAAGCTGAAATATCTGCGCCGTCATTGTGCTTAGGCTTTGGCATTGGTGAAAAATCTTCTTGACTTGGCTCAACAGCAGGCTGTACTGATTTTTCAGGTAATGAAGTTTGTTTTTTAGGCTCTTCCGCTCTATGAATTTCCTTAGGCGGTTCAACTTTCATAATCTCAGGTTTAGTAACTGGTGCGGGAGCTGTTTTATAAACAGGTTTAACACTTACAGGTGCAGGATTTCCCGTTTCAAGCCTTGCTAAACGATTTTGAAGTTCAGCAAGTGTAGTGTTTTCTGCCAGATTTGCTAAATCAATTATCCCGACTTCAAGCCACAAACGCGGATTGTTTGAGTCTTTAATTTCTTTAATATACTGAGAACATTTGTCAATGAGTGCCACAATCTGATGAGTTTCAATATTTTCTACCTGTGATTGCAAAGCCTTTAACTGTTCGTCATTTACCTGTGTAAGTTCAAGAATAATTTCTTTTCTGCAAGTTTTTGCAATCAAAAGATTTTTTAAATAATCCATTAAGTTAATAAGTATTTGAACCGGTTCATTTCCCGAGTTATAAACTTTTTCCAAATCTTCAACAGCACCTTGCGGATTAGAATTAATAATTTTATCGGCAAGTGCGTTTAATGTATCAAAAGAAAGTCTTCCGAGAAGATTGTTTATATCATCAGTTGAAATAGCTTCGTTAGTACCCAAAACACTCAATTGGTCAAGAAGTGCGATACTGTCACGCATACCGCCTGCCGAATTTTTAGCAACAGTAAATAATGCATCATCAGTTATGCTTATATTTTCACTATCGGCAATAAACCGTAAATGTTTAACTATATCATCAGTTGTAATTCGTTTAAAATCAAACCTTTGACAGCGGCTTTTGATAGTGTCGGGAACTTTTTGAACATCAGTAGTTGCAAATATAAAAATTACATTTTTTGGCGGTTCTTCAAGGGTTTTCAATAACGCATTAAACGCATGAGTACTGAGCATGTGAACTTCGTCAACAATATAAATTTTATATCTGCTATTAACAGGAGCATACATTACTCTTTCCAAAATATTTTGAGCGTCTTCAACTTTTCTGTTACTTGCGGCATCTATTTCAATTACATCCATAGGAGTTGAATTTGTAATATCAACACAGTTTTCGCAGACACCGCAGGGTGTAATAGTGGGTCCTTCTTTGCAGTTCAATGATTTTGCAAAAATTCTTGCAGTAGATGTTTTACCAGTTCCGCGAGGACCTGTGAACAAGTACGCGTGAGAAATTTTATTAAGCTCAATCGCATTAGCTAAAGACTTTTTAATATGTTCCTGTCCGACAACCTCTTCAAGTTTCTGCGGACGATATTTTCTGTACAAAGGTATATAATTCATACAAAAATTATAGCACAAAAGTCTTTTTTTGCATTTTACTCAGCACCTAAATATCATAACTGCATGGTTAATTATGACAACATGTTGAAAATTACATATTCTTGCTTAAAAACTCGAGGTTTTGAGGTTTAAACATTAAATTTTGTGCACCGTTTTGGACAGAATTGTTATTTTCTGCTTGTGCCAATCTGGCTTTACGCTTAGCTTCCGATTTGTTTGTCATATATATGTTCAATTTGGGAACACCTATACCGAGAACAACACCCGAATAAATATAACCGGCAAGCTGTGCTATGCTTAAAACTCTTAATTTACCTTTAGTTGCTTTATCCGCATATTTAACAAGTTCTTTAAACGGAATTGCTTTTCCGTCTTTAACAGTTTCTATACCCTGTTTTTTTAATGCTGACAATAATACTTCATCGCGAGTTTTTAGAGACGAATTTGTGAGCCATTTAAAGAAGTTTTTAGAACCATCTTTAGTAACATTAATCAATGATTTGTCACAAGCATTTGCAATACCTTTTGTAACTAATGCACCAAGTACAAGCAGGTTCATAAACCCTAAAGAATCTTTTACGGCAGACTCTCTCAATTCATCTTTATCACGAGAAGCAAGCAAACGTGAAGCAATTGTCAAACCGTATACAAGTTTTAGTTGAGATACTGTGGGTATTACACCTTGGAACTGCAACTTACTTAACAGTTTAGACGGTTTAGTTGTAATAGTAGATAATGCAGCTGCAGTAAATGCGGAAGCTGCTGCAAGTTTCATCATTTTAAAGCCGCTTGTATTATCTTTTTCACGACCCGGAACACCGACAAAGCCATCACTGCCTGTTTTCTTTTTGGTCAAATACATATTGATAGGCTGGGTAGACATACCGATTGCCGCAGCAATTCCAAGACCTGCGATAGAACGCTTAAGGTTAAGTGATTTCAAACCTTTGATAAACGGATTTTCGGCAACAACATCAGAAGATTTGAACACGCTGTCAACTTTTTCGTTCATAAATGTTTTAGAAACATTGTACAAGTTGCCCAGCAAAGTTTTTAAAGAGTTGTCAGCCTGTTTGGAAAAGCCTTCAAGAACAACTTTAGATTCTGCACCTGTATCTGAAACGATAACAGATTGGAGATATTTTAAAGTTTCTTTGTCAATAGTCTGCTCAGAGCTGTTGATAAGTTTATCAGCAAGAACTTTTGAAACATCATTCTGAGCCTCTTTTGAAAGCTTAATCATGCCGGTTTCAACATCAGTATCTGTATTGAATAATTTAATATTGTCAACAACTTTATCAGTAAATGCTTTAACATATTTTTGAGGATCGTCTGAAGTTTTTCTTGCTTCACTCCAATATTTTGACAGAATATCAATAGTACCGTCGTTTGCAAAAATCTTATGAGCTTTTACGCCATACTTACTATTCAGCATAGAAGCAAGCCCCATACCTGCTGCAGTACCATACAAACCTATAGAAGCGTGGTTAACAGTTCCCATAGATTCGCGGCGTGCAGTTTCTGTACCTGCTTCGGGTCCTCTGTTTACAAAGTCAACGGTAGTTCTTGGGATTACCATTGAACATAAATCTACAGTATTTGCACCCCACGCCTGATTTGTATCAAGCCATCTCAAAGCTGTCGTTGCAACTTCGTATGCACCTGTAAATTTTGTATTGTCTTTTTGTTTGTTTTGTTGTTGATTTTGGGGTATTATCGGCTGTATTTTCATAGTTTTATTATCTCCTTACGAATTAAAAAATGACTTAAACGCTGTATTATCCTTTAGCAGTGATTTAGAAAAATCGTCCGCTGACGCAGAGGCGGTGCCTGTTGAAATTTGGGAGGCGGCTGCGTCTTTTGAGGAAGTCGTCTGCGTTTTTTCAGCATTTAATTTCGCAAGTTCTTCTGCATGTTTTTTATTCGTTTTCGACCTTGTGTAAAGCGGAATGAATACACCCAGTGACAACAATGAGAATGCAATATTGCCGACCTGACAAAGTGTTCTCAAATTTTTTGCTTTTACCGAGATTAATTCATCCGACGATTTTATAGTTGTATGTTTTGCCCAGTGCCAGAATTTTTGTAAAACATTAGCACCTTCTTTTGGCTGTTGTAAGACATTTATAAGTTTTACATCTTTATATTTCTTTTCAAGTAATGTTGCAATACCTTTTGCCACATAATCACCTAAGAAATAGAAACTTGAGAATGTAGCAATGTCTCGGACAGTTGCTTCTCTAAGCTCATTTTTATCTTCTGCGGCAGCCATACGGCTTGCAAAAGTCGCTGTTGAAATTATTCTTGCTTGATCCATTGTCGGGAACAAACCTTTAAACTGCAAAATATTTTTCCAGACAGGTCTGTCCATAAACATTGAAAGTCCTGCAACACCTACCATAGAGCCTATAGATATAAATTTTTGAGCAAGAAGTTCACGTTTTTGTTTTGGAGTTAATTCATTATCTTCTTTTCTGTCTTTAAAATCATTATATATAGGCGCACCTTTTCTACCGGATGTTTTACGTGTAATCCAGCGGTTGATAGGCTGCATTGAAATTGCAAGCGGGATAATTATGCCTAAACCTGCAAGACTTTTCGCATTAACAAGTTTTGCGGCTTTAGATACAAATTTAGATGCCTGTTCTGCTGTTGTAATACTTTCTTTTTCAAATACATTATGCAGTTTGACAAAATCCTGCAAATAAGCTTTTAAATCTTTTGACAAATAGCCTTCTCTGCCGTTCAATTGAAGATGTTCTGTCATATGAGTAGCTTTTACAATTGAAGTGTAACCTTTGTCAAATAATTTATCAGGTTTCTTTAAAATTATTGATTTTGCAATCTGTTTAACGCCTGTTCTAACAGAATTATTTTCACTGCCCTGTCTGATAAATGGTTTGTTAATTTCACCATCGACACCTGACAAATCCTGCATAAATGCATTCAAGGCATTTTCAAGCCTTGCAGAACCTTTGCCTTTAGCTTCAACCAAGTATTTAGAAACAACTTTTAAAGACTCATCGTTTGCCCAAACATTAGCAAGATTAGCTTTACCGAAATTACCCATTATTGGTTTTTGCAATAAAGAAGCTGCACCCATAACAATGAAACTCGGTATTAAGCAGTTTACAATCAAACCTGAAGATTCGCGTCTGAAAGCTTCCATACCTGCAAATACATTAGGTTCTCTTACTTCATTTCCGTCAGCGTCTTTCTTTTTAGAGCCTGCATAAGTTTCAATGATTGAACGCGGAATAATAGCAGTAGACAAATCCAAAACAGACACGTTCACCATCGGCTGTTGTTCACATTTTTGGATTAATTGAACTGCAACATCGCCCAAACCCGTAAATGACGGTTTTTGGTGCACAGCAATCCCTTTATGCGGGGTATTATATTTTACACTACTTACTTTATCAATCATAATTAGTCTGGTTCTACACACATCATTATAACAATGACATATTTATATTAAAAGCGGGGCGAAAAAAAAATTGCCTTTTGGGGTATAAATGTTAAGGAGATATTAAGAAGAATTTTTGATTTTTTATTTAAAAATACAATTATTTAAATCAAAAATTTATTAATTTCTTAAAAAATTATATCAGAAATAAACAAAATTAGCTAAATCTCTAAAAAAAACAGTAAAAATTTTTTGTAAATTTTTGTAAATTTATTTGCCTTTATTTCTTAATATAGCCAATAATCCAAAAATTCCTGCCAGAATTAAAGCAAAAGACATGACTTGTGCTACAGGGAATCCAGCGATATTTAAAATACTGTCTGTCCTGAAATATTCAACAAATATCCTTGCTATTGAATATAAAATTAAGTAGATACAGGCTGTCATGCCTGAATATTTATAATATTTTCTTAAAACAAAAACCAGTATTATAAATATTAATAAATCCAAAATACTTTCGTATAAAAATGTCGGATGAAAGTATTCAAAATTCATATATTCTAAAGGTCTTTGCGATACAGGTATAAACAACTTCCAAGGGAGATTAGTCGGCGTTCCAAAAGCTTCCGAGTTAAAGAAATTCCCCCACCTGCCAATACTTTGACATAACGCAGAAGCACACAAAAACACATCAAGAAGTTTTAAAAACGACATCTTATAAACTTTTGAAAAAACGTAAAGAGCGGCAATGCCTATAATTATCATTCCATGTACAGACAAACCGCCCTGTCTTATATTCAAAATTTCAAACGGATGAGCAATATAATAAGAATAATTTACAAGACAGTAATATAACCTTGCTCCCAAAACTCCAATTATAATAAGAAAAGGCGACATATCAATAATTTTTTCGGCGTCAACACTATCATAGAATTTTTTGTACAAAAAATATGACGTATAAACTCCGATAAAAATAGAAATTGCCATAATTATCCCGTAAAAATAAACAGGAAATCCGAAAATATTAAACGCAATATCAGACGGTGATTGAAACATTATTGATTATAAGTTTCCAAAAGATTTTTAAGTTCTTCAACTTTATTTGAAACATCTTCACCTGCAGTCGCTTTATCAGAATAAATCCCATAATCAGATATTGCACTGTTTAAAAGAGAAACAATCATCTTAACGGCATTATCAGTCAATTCTCTTTTTTCTTCATCGCTATCATCATCAATATCGTTTGCTTTGCTTAATGTGTCATCATCATTAACAATTACATTCCCGGAAATAATGTCTTTAGCAAGATTTTCTTCGCACACGGCAAGTGAATAATAAGCGTCCGCAAAATCAGAGTTCAAATTTATAGCATTTTTATAAGTTTTTATTGCATTTTCATAATCTTCTGCTTTAGTATAAGCTACAGCAAGATTATATTGAGTTTCAAAAACACTTCCGTCTAAATCAATACTTGATTTTAATCTTTCAATTGCAGATATATAATCACCCTTTTCCATAAAGTCTTTTGCTTTGTTATTAAGTTCTTGAACAGCAAAGTTATTAATACATGCCGTAGAAATTACAGAAATAAATAAAATACTTGCTAGTAAAAAAGCTTTTTTCATGCTATAATCATCCTCATAAAAAATAACGTAATTTTGATTATAAAATAATCATTTTAATTTGGCAAATTTTATAAGAAAAGTTACAATATGAGGTTAAAATGTCAGAAGATAAAGTTGTTAAATTAGGAGCTAAAAGAGAAAAGGTTGAAAAAAACAAGCAAAATGATGAGCTTGTATACTGCAGTTTCTGCGGAAGACCAAACACTCAAGTATTAAAAATGGTACAGGGGCCGGGCGTAAATATTTGTTCGGAATGTGCTATGATTGCTGTTCAGTATTTAATTCTTAACGATAGAATGCCGTCAGTAGAAGCTCAGCAAATTCTTGACGCATTCTGGGGGAAAGCAAGATAAATGCTTGATCTTAATCCGTTTGAAATAAAAGCTGAAATCGCAAGAATTTTCACAGAATTAGAGGGAGTGAAAGACTTTGAAAACTACGAAGTTCACTACAGAAATCTTGATATGCAAAGCGATAAAACTATTATTTCAAAACTTTTATTAAAAGAGATTAATACACAAAGCAATCAAAATCTTTTAAAATTTCTTCTAATAAGATATTGCGTTCAAGATGAACTGATTGACAAGTTATGGAATATTATAAAAAATAATATAACTTCAAATCAGGCAAAAATTTTTGCACTTGATTTGCTGAGAGATATTGATGCGAATTGGTCTTACGATGATTGCGGACAATATCTTGATAATCCTGACGAACTTGTTGACTCTGATACAAGAAAAATTCTTGACAGCGCAATCGCAAATCCTGAGGTTCAAATTGATTTTCTCGACTTTTTGAGTTCTCTGCCTGATACAGATAAAGTCGTGCTTTTGCAATCTCTCGGAGATGATTATTCCAAAGACGAACTTGCAAATATGCTTGTACCGGTATTTTTATCAATGCCTGATACAGAAGCCGGTAAAAAAGCTTTAGAATTGCTTGGAAACTCAAAATCACAACTGGCTTATCACGCCTTAAATTCAGCACTGGAAACAGCAGATGAAAGCCTTATACCCGCAATTAAAAAGAACATTTCAATATTAAAACTCTCTGGTATTAGAGAAGATAATACAAAAGAATTTTACAAAAACATTTTAAAAGACTCTAAACCTTATAAATTCTGTATTACATATCCTGACGGACATGGAAATCAAGCTGTAATTATTTCCAGAATAAACAAACAGGGCAAAGTTCAGTTTGTAGCAATTGTAATAGACGATTACAAAGGCATTAGAGATTGTTTTGGATTTAATGAAATTTCTAAATTTGAGTGTAACGCTATTATTGAAAGGTTTTACAGAGGCCAGCGTGCCATAGATGCAGAACCGTCTGTATTAAAAGCAATTCTTACAAAAGCCGAAAAGCTTTCTGCTATGCCTTATGAATATGTTTGCTGGAAAAACATTATTTCAGATATTGATATTGCGCCGCTAAAACTTAATTACGAAATAAAAAAACTTACAAATAAAGAATTTGACAACATTCTGCAAAGTGATTTTACTGATTTTTGGTTTTTAAACAGCAGATACAGTGACGAATTTGAAGAATTTTTGAAACTTCTGGATAAACCGGAAGACTTTGAAAAACTTATAGAAGAAAACCTTGAAAAGGTTTTTTATCCTGATGAATATCAGGTTTGGTCAAACAGAATTTTAAATGTATCACTTTTAAAACATTTAGCGGGTGATGAAAAATGTGCACAAAGCCTTTATTGTTTGTACAATGATAAAGAATTCAAAAGAGAACTTTTCAAAAACATTTTACGAAAAAGTATTTACGAATACTATTTCTCCCAAAAAGATGAAGAAAAAGTTCGTGCTATTGAAGAAATGTGGGTAAAATAAAAGATGCTTTACAAAATTATGGCGTTAGATATAGGCACAAAAAGAATAGGTATCGCATTGAGCGACTATCTTTTAATGCTTGCTAACGGTCATTCTTATATTTCGCGCGACAACAAGTCTGTTGAACAAATCCTAAAAATTGCAAAAGAAAATAATGTCAAAAAAATTGTAGTCGGTATACCTTATAACATGGACGGTTCGGAAGGTGCACAGGCGCAAGATTGCAGAGATTTAGCTTCACAAATACCCGATTACGAAATAATATTTGAAGACGAAAGATTAACGTCTGATACCGCAGAAGAAAATCTGCGTCAGAGAAAAATAGATTTTAGAAAAGACAAAGGGCTTGTGGATATTGAAAGTGCCCGAATAATATTAGAACAGTATTTAAGCAGAAAATAAAGAAAGGAAACCTATTATGGCAGATGAAGACCAAATTATTGAAACCGTTGACGAGAACGGTAACGTAGTAAAATTTGAATTATTCGACATTGTTGAAGTTGATGAAAAAGAGTATGCATTACTTTTACCGGTTGAAGAAGAAGAAAGTGATGAAGTTGTTCTTATGAGATTATCAAAAGACGGCGAAGAATACTTGTTTGAAACTATCGATGATGACGAAGAATTCGAAAAAGTAGCAGAATATGTAGAAAACATGGACGACGAGGACGAATAATGTTTGAGAAGTTTACGGAAAAAGCAATAAATGTTGTAAGCACTTCACAAAATATAGCAAAAGAATTCGGAGCTATAAAAGTATCTCCCGAGTTTCTTCTGCTTGCACTTTTTGATGAAGCAAAAGGCATTTCATTAAAGATTTTTAAATCTTATGATATTACACGCGAAAAAATTATGGATGAAATCCGGAAACATTCTGATTATACATCAGGACAAATTTCAACTGCATTGCCTTTTGACAACGAATATAAAGAAATATTGAAAAAATCACTTGATTTGGCTAACAAATCAGGCAATCCGACAATTCTTTACGAACATTTATTCTTATCCGTAATTTCAGACAAAAAATCTGATAACGTCAAAATTCTTGAAGATTTGGGCTTTGATATTTATAAGTCCAAATCTCTTCTTGAAAAACTTGTTCAAAAGAAAATAAAACGTCTTTATCACCCTGAAATTGACGAAAACAGAGAAACTGTTCAAAACAGGGCACAGGCAACAGACAATATTTTTGACAGCGAAGAGTCTGCAAAAGTTTTTGAACGCGCTGTTTCAAAACTTTCAACATCAAATTATGAAATTTTAGGAACAGAACAGATTTTATCGTCAATTTTAAAAGACGAAAATTCAGAATTAACAAAAATCTTTGCGCAATATGGTGTTACAAGCGACAATTTTGAAGAAAAGCTGGCAAACATCCGCTCACGCCAATCTGAGTATGAAGGCAGACAAATTATTTTCACGCCAAACGCATTTACAACAATGAATTTGGCACTTCAAACAGCAAAAGAACTCGGTTCATCGGTTGTTTTGCCCGAACACATTGTGCTTGGACTTTTGAAAACCAAACGCGGAGTTGCTTATGATATTTTGAAAGAATTAAAAATTCCTGATAATGATTTGGCACACAGTATTATTAAACCGATTGAAAAGCAAATGCCCGAAACACTTACAATTCTAAGGCTTGCGAAAGAAGAAGCAAGACGTTTGGGCAGAAATATTGTAGGAACTGAAATGTTCTTGCTGGGTATTATTGGAGAAATGACAGGCATAGGCGGTCAGGTGTTGACTGAACTTGAAATTAACATCAAAGATGCAAGAAATGTTGTTGAAAATATGATAGGCTTTGGAAACGAATACTACGACAGAGAAATCATTTTCACCGAACGTGCAAAAAGAGTTCTTGAAACAGCCTGGAAACTTGCGAAAAAAGATAATAAAACAAAAATTGAATCTGCACACATGCTTCTTGCACTGACTACAGAACCGAATTCACTTGCAATGAAAGCATTAGAGCAGCTTGGTGTTGATGCTTTCGAAATTAAAGAGGGTATAAAAAAGTTTCAAGGGGCATAATGATTATTTCCCGTGTTAAAAATTTTATAGAAAAATATAAGCTGTCAGGCACATTTATTGTCGCATTTTCAGGCGGATACGATTCAATGTGTCTTTTAGATGTCTTAAACAAACTCAGATATGATATTGCAGCAGTTCATCTTAATCACAATTGGAGAGGTGAAGAAAGTCTTGCAGAAGCTAAAGTTTGCGAAGAATTCTGCACTTCAAGAGGGATAAAATTTTACACGGAAACTTTGCCTGACAATATTGAAAAAACTGAAACTGCGGCACGTGAAGCACGCTATAAATTTTTTAAACGCTGTGCAGAAAAATTTAACTCAAAAACTGTTTTCACAGCTCATAACTTTGATGACAACGCAGAAACAGTGTTATACAGGATTATTAAAGGAACAGGGATTGCCGGGCTTCAAGGGATTGCAGAACGTAGAGATATCTATTACAGACCGTTATTGAGCATTTCTCGAGAAGAAATCGAAAAATATTGCCGACAAAATAATTTACACCCGAATAACGACAGTTCAAATTCCGACACCAAATATAAACGCAACTTAATCAGGCATAAAATTTTGCCGTTGATGAAAGAAATTAACCCAAAAGTTACAAATGCAATAAATTCACTTTCAGATATAGCAAAACAGGAAGATGAACAAACCAATAGTATTCGCCAAATGCTTATTGAGAACAAACTGGATTACGACTGCAAAAAAATCAAAGAAATTCAACAGTTCATCGAAGAAAACAAAAATTCAAAATCAGGCAAAAAAATGTCATTATCAAAAGATTTGTGGTTGTATGTTAATGATAAAACTGTTGAAACAATTTCAAAAACTCAAAAATCGAAAACAGAAATTAATATAACACAATGCGGCGAATATAATTTTGATAATTATATATTTTCTATTGAAGCAAATACAAGACCTATAAAAAATTTCCCCAATGACAGTGAATTCACTGCAATAGTAAATCTTGACGAAATAAATTTCACACTAAGACACCGCAAAGACGGAGATATTATCCGCCCACTAGGCACAAACGGCTCTCAAAAATTAAAAAAATACCTTAATGAAAAAAAAATTCCTAACCACAAAAAAGACGAAATTGTTTTGCTTTGCAAAAATAATGAAGTTTTCTGGGCGGCAGGACTTGGAATTAATGATAAAATTAAAGTAACAGACAATCCGACACATATAATTACATTAAGAAAGGCTGACTATGAACACTAAAGATTTAAAAATATTGTATACAGAAGAACAAATTCAAGCAAAAATCAAAGAACTTGCAGATGAAATGAATAAATTTTATAACGGCGAAGAAGTTGTAGCCATTTGCGTTTTAAAGGGTGCAGTAATATTTGCAACGGATTTGGTCAGAAATTTAAATATGCCTTTAAAAATGGAGTTTATCAGACTTTCAAGCTACAACGGCGGCACAACAACATCAGGAAAAGTTAATGCCGTAGATATTTCACTTCCCGATTTAAACGACAAAAATGTTTTGATAATTGAAGATATTGTAGATACAGGCCTGACAGCAAAATTCCTGCTCGATTTTATCCACTGCAATTTCCATACAAAATCAACTAAATTCTGTTCGCTTCTGGATAAAAAAATCACACGCAAAACAGATGTTGAGCCTGACTATTACTGTTTTGAAGTTGATGACAAATTCTTAATCGGCTACGGACTTGATTATGACGGATATTACAGAAACTTGCCGTACATCGCATATATGGAAAAAGTATAATGTACCAAAATGCACTTGAAAATATTAACGATTTTTTTCAAATCCAACAGGGAGAAAATTTCGGGTTTGAAGTATTTTCCGTGCTTTCAAAAATAATCAAATTTAAATCAGGATACATATTTTTTACAAATCCAAAACGTCTGGAATATTCATATAATCCTGAGCCGGAAATAAACACTCCTGCTTTAAAAGAAGAATTAAAGCTCAAAAATACTGTTTTCGGCGAAATAATAATTACGGGCGAAAACTTTAGCGCTGACGACAAAAAAATATTTAAAACCTGCGCAAGCGTTATTGCAAATATAACTAAGGATTTTGAAATATCAAAGATTATAAAAATGCAGGTACAGGCTCTGCAGGATGTCTATCTTGAAGTTCAAAAAAATAACGTCGAAATCAAAGAAGCGGAAGAAGTAAAGACAAAATTTCTGTCACACATTTCTCATGAACTAAGAACACCTTTAAACTCAATTTTAGGCTATTCTGATTTACTGGGAAATGAATTTATTGGAGAGTTAAACGAAAAACAAAAAGAATACATAAACGATATAAAAGTTTCGGGTTTAAATCTGCTTGAAATGATTAACGAAATCCTTGATATGTCAAAGATTGAAGCCAATATGATTACATTGAACAAACGCGAATTTGACATTACAATATTGATAAATGAGGTTGTAAACACAATAAAACCTCTAATTATCAAGAAAAATATTGCTTTTATTAACAATTCACAATCAGTAAATATCAATGCAGATTATCAAAAAATTCAACAGATATTATTTAATTTGCTGAGTAATGCAATTAAATTCACTCCTGAAAATGGCGAGATTACAATTTCTGCAGACGAATTGTCCGATAAAATTATTATATCTGTTAAAGACAACGGTATCGGCATTGCCAAACGTAATCATTCAAAAATATTCAAAAAATTTGAGCAGGTAGGAGAAAGTAAAGAAGCTTCAACAGGTTTGGGGCTTGCAATCACAAAGGAACTTGTAAAACTGCATAAAGGAAAAATTTATGTGGAAAGTGCGAAAGGCAAGGGCGCAAAGTTCATAGTAGAATTGCCAAAAGAAAGAGGTTAGTATGGCATCAATAAAAGAAGCATTCACAGAAGTATTTCAAGACGATAATTCATTTGTAAAATCATTAATTTTAGCAATCCCGTTGTATTTTTGTGTAAACGCATACATAAACGGTTCAAAAGAAGAAATGGCAGGTCTGTGGTGGCTTTATATCGTGACATATTTATTGCTTTTCGGTTTCTTTATCAAATGCACTGCAAATGTAAGAAACACTGAAAGTCATGTTATGCCGTCTTTAAACCTTTTTGAATTGATATGGAACGGGTTTAAAGGAACGCTTGCACTTGGACCTTCTATTGCAATAAATTCATACATTGCATATTTCCTCTGCGATTTGGCGGCAAAACACCTGCCCGCAAGTGTTGTATTAACAGCATTTCAGACAGTTATAAAATGTATATTTGCGTCAATAGTATTGACAGGATACATGTGTTTTTCGAGAAAATTTAAAATTTCCGACGCATACAATTTGAAAGCAATATCAAAATCAAGTGCAGATATAATGATTGCGGCACTATTTATGATACCTCAATTGCTGCTTGCTGCGTCATTACTCTTGCTTCCAATTTGCTATTTGTTGTGGCTTTTCTGGGGAACCTGGCACCCTATTTCAATATTCTATTACTGTATAGTATTTGTTTATACATTAGCAATGGCAGCACATTATCTTGCTCAAATTGACTTTGAAACAATCGACAGAGAAGATGAAGAAATGTATTAATACCTCATCTGCCAGCCTTCTTCAATACCAAGAAAAAATCGGGTCGAATAACTTCAACCCGATTTTTCTATTTTGTAACTTATTAAACAGCTGCCATTTTTTCTTGAAGCACTTGAGCTGATTCTTCATAACCCGCTCTGCCCATCAATGCATAAGTGTAATTTTTAGCCTGTTCTACACCCGGTTGGTTGAATGTATTAATGTTATACAATTCACCCGCAATAGCTGTTTGAACTTCTAACATATACAACAACTGAGCTACATTATAACCGTCAACTTTATCCAATGTAATTGTGATTGTCGGTCTATTATAATCAGACAATGCAACTCTTGTAGAATCAGCTTCTGCGTTAATCAATTGGTTAATTGATTTTCCGCCTAAGTATCCGATACCTGTGTATTCAAAAATACTCGGTATTTCAAGTGTTGTATCAAATTCTGCAACTCTGATAAAGTTGATAACTTTGTCATTCGGTCCTTCGTTATAAAGCTGAATTTGTGAGTGCTGGTCTGTTGCACCGAGAGCTTTAATCGGTGTAGGTCCTACATTTACATCTTTTCCGTTATTGTCTTTATTTTTGCCCAAAGATTCAGCCCAAAGCTGTACATACCAGTCAGAAACATATTTCAATCTGCTTGAATAAGGCATCATAACTGATAAGTTTTTACCTTTTTTAGTATCCATTAAGAAATGAATTAAAGCATTTTGAGCAGCAATATTTTCATTGATATCAGTATTTTTCAAAGCCAAATCCATGTCTTTAATACCGTTAATCATTTCATCAATATCAAGTCCGACAAGAGCAAACGGTAACAAACCTACAGCAGAGAACACTGAAAATCTTCCGCCTACATCATCAGGTACAACAAAAGTTTTGTAACCTTCTTGTTCTGAAATCTGTCTTAAAATACCAGTTTTTTTATCAGTTGTAGCTACGATATTGTTTCTGTAATCAGAGCCCAATTCTTTTTCAAGAAGATTTTTAACAATCATAAACTGTGACATAGTTTCAGCAGTTGAACCTGATTTAGTGATTACATTTACAAGAGTTTTCTTCAAATCAAGAACGCTTAACAAACCTGAAATTGAGTCAGGGTCAATATTATCGAGGAAGAAAATTCTCGGCAATCCGTTTCTTTGTTCAGGAGTCAACAAATTCCAGTATGGTTTCAAAAGAGCTTCCGTAACTGCAATACCGCCCAAAGCAGAACCGCCGATACCCAAAACCAAGATATTTTCAAATTTACCTTTAACCTGAGAAGCAAATTCTTTTACATACCAGATAGTTTCTTCGTTGTAACCAAGGTTCATCCATTGAAGCCACTGACCCGGTTTGTCTTTTCTTTTATTCAAGTCGGAAATAATGTGTGCAATAGTATCTTTGTAGCTTGCAAATTCCTGTTGAATATTCAAACCGTTATCTTTACCGATAACCATTTCGTCAGTGTTTTTGTAATTTAGTTTAATCATTAATAACCTTTCTCTCTAAAAAATAAGTACACATTATACACTTATTATATGCAGTCAATGATTTTATACAAGTAAGTTAATTATTTTTTAATATTTATTTACTAATATAAGTGTTGCAATAAAATTTTCTCTGATATAAAATTATGTTTGGAGAGAAACCTTTAAAATATTTACAAACCTTGATAAAGAGGGCAAAAATATTCCCGGATCGTCTAGTGGCAGGACTGAAGATTCTGGCTCTTCCAACGGTGGTTCGAATCCATCTCCGGGAAGTTTTTATTACAAAAAATATCCCACAATGTGGGATATTTTTTTGTCAAGAATTTACACGTTGGATGAGAACCACAAGGTACAGCCTTGTCTTAGGTTCGAGCGCGAACGAGCTGAAGGCGGAGGCTTGATTGCGGAATAATTTAAAATTATGAAGCAATCAAACGTAGACCTGTTAAACGCGAGTGAGCAAGACAATCTATCTCCCGAAAGTTCTTATTATTATTTCTTTGCTTTTTTATATCATCTTTTCAGATACTAATTCTTTGACGTATTTATTTGCTAGTTCTTTTGGCATATACATTGGCAAAAACCCCATATCTAAGTTAATTTTTTCATTTTTAAGACGGGATGACGCTTCTTTTTCCAATATTTTGTTTATGTCCGTTTCTCCAAAATTTTCTTTATAATAGTTCCAACTTATTGAGTTTTCTTCTAGAGGAAAAAATCTTTTTCCTCTTAAATAATGAGCCAAATGTGAACCTCTGTCTGCAACAGATACAATATTGACAGGAAAATCATTATCTAAGCAATATTTTACTGCAAGTTTATCAGCAAGATGTCCGATACCGCCAACATTTGCGTCATCCCAATTTTGCACATAATCTATTACAATTTTAGAACCAATTATACCTTGTTCAGGTCTATCTTGAAGCAGTTCATCAAACCATATATTATCAATATTTTCATGATGAGAAAAATTTAAATATCCGTATTCTTTTTGCAGATTTTCTGACATAAAATTATAACTGATACTGTTTTTATCATCCGTTGTTTTCAATATTACTGTTTTTATCGGTTTTTTATTGACTTTATCAAAGAGAAAATCTATTCTGTTCGGATCGTAATCTATTTTTAAAATTTTTCCTTCGTATATTGCTCTTGAGTTGTGTTTTAGATTAAAAATTTGAGATTTACTAAAGTTTGTTATAATTTCATCTTTAGAATAAGAATGTGTAAAAGGATTATAAACCTTTAGGAATATTTTATTCGCAACTTGTTCAAATTTATCCTTATTCAACACTTGCAGACCACAAAAATTTACATTTTGAGACGGGGGTTGTTTATATTTTGTACTAAATGTATTTATCAGATTTAAAGTTATCATTGTAATATAACAAAATTCAAACATAAAATATTTTGCTATTAATACACAGACTATTTTCTTGCAACCTGATGGCGTTCAAGCATTACCATTAAAATCGAAATATCTGCAGGTTTTACACCCCCGATACGAGAAGCTTGCGCTAATGTTTTAGGTCTTATTTTTGATAACTTATCTCGTGTTTCTGATGAAATATGTTCAAGTTTTGAATAATCAATATCATCAGGGATTTTGTATTTATCAAGTTTTCCTGCCTGCTCAACCTGAAATTCCTGACGTTTTAAATATCCGTCGTATTTTACAAGAATTTCAACTTGCTCGGCAACATCAAATGGAATATTTAATTCGCGGGTTGTTTCATCAAGTTTTTGAATTACATTGTAATCAATATTAGGACGTTTTAAAAGTTCGGCAATCTTCATTCCGCGATCCATATGTTCGCCATACTCGGACAATATTGAATTAACTTCATCGGAAGCTGAAATTTTTACTTCACGAATACGTTCCATTTCGCGCTCAATTGCTTCTTGTTTATCTGTAAAAACTTTGAACTGTTTATCATCAACAAGTCCGACTTTATGACCAATAGGAGTCAACCTTGTATCTGCGTTATCCTGCCTTAAAAGAAGTCTGTATTCCGAACGGGAAGTAAGCATTCTGTAAGGGTCTTGAATATCTTTTGTCACCAAATCATCAATAAGGGTTCCGATATAAGACGAGCTTCTTGAAAGTTCAAGCATTTCACGATTATTTATATAATTAAACGCGTTTATACCCGCAATTAGTCCTTGCGCAGCAGCTTCTTCATAACCGCTTGTTCCGTTAATTTGTCCGCCAAAGAAAAGTCCCTGAATATTTTTTGACATAAGAGAATGTGTAGTCTGAACAGCGGGAACATAATCATATTCAACAGCATAAGCGGGTTTTATTATATGGGCATTTTCTAATCCCGGGAGGGTTCTGAGCATTTGTACCTGAACCTGTTCGGGCAGACTGCTTGAAAAACCTTGAATATAAACTTCATAAGTTCCCAAGCCTTCAGGTTCAATGAATATATGGTGCGACGGATTTTCGCTAAATCTTACGACTTTATCCTCAATTGACGGGCAATAACGTGGTCCCACACCTTGAATTAAACCCTGAAACATCGGAGATTTATCAAGATTTTCTTTAATTATTCTATGCGTTTCTTCGTTTGTTCTTGTCAAATAACACGGATATTGCTTGCGAATTGGTCTGTTCGGTTTAAACGAATAAAAATGAAGATTATCATCCCCGGGTTGAATTTGCATTTTTGAATAATCAATTGTACGTTTATCAACACGCGGAGGTGTGCCTGTTTTAAGCTTTTTAATCGTAATACCATGTTTTATCAAAGACTCGGATAATCCGTGCGCTGCCTTTTCACCCAATCGTCCCGCTTCATAAGAACGAAGTCCGACAAATATTTTACCGTTTAATGAAGTTCCGGTTGTCAAAACAACAGCCTGTGCAGAATATTCAATTCCAAATTCATCAACCGCACCTGAAATTCTGCCGTCTTTAACGATTAAATCTGTAATACAAGCCTGTCTCAGATAAATATTTTCGTTATTCTCAATAATATTGCGCATATAATCCATATATTGACGTTTGTCTGATTGTGCGCGTAGCGCCCTTACAGCAGGGCCTTTTGAGGAATTTAACATTTTCATCTGAATATAAGTTGCATCAGCCGCTTCCCCCATAACACCGCCGAGGGTATCAATTTCTCTAACCAGAGTTGATTTTGCGGGGCCACCTATTGCAGGATTGCACGGCATAAGCGCAATGTTATCAACATTAAGCGTGCAAAGCAAAACTTTTGCACCCAATTTAGCACAGGAAATTGCAGCCTCACAGCCTGCATGCCCTGCACCAACTACTATAATATCGTATTTGTTATTCAGATAATTCATATCAGTATTATATTACAAAAAAATTTTCTGTTATAATATATATGCAATTGTCGGGATAGCAATCCCGACCTACTTTATAAAAAAAAGGAGTATGATATGCCGATAGATTTTAATCCGCATTTTATGTTTAATCTAAACAACAATAACCAGTCTCAAAAGATTGTCCATCAGGAATTTTTAAAAACTCAACCGCCAAAAGATACTTATACCAAAACAATTAAGGTTGATGACAATAATTATGCGGGTATTAAAATTTCTAAAAAATCTTTCGGAAAATTAAAAAACGGTGAAAAAGCTTTTCTTTACACAATTACTAATAAAAATGGCGCAAGTGTAGATTTGTCGACATTTGGAGCAACACTGACATCAGTAAGGGTTCCCGATAAAAACGGAAAGCTCGTTGACGTTACTCAAGGCTATGACAGTGTAACTCCTTACGAAACTGCACCAGTAGGACACGCCGGCGGAACTATCGGACCTTACGCAAACAAAATCAGTGACGGTAAATTTACACTAAACAACACCGAATACACACTGGAATGCAACAAGGATAACGGCAAAACCCATTCACATGGCGGAACTCAAGGGTTAGACGTTAAAAATTGGAAAGCTGAGCCACTGAAAGACGGCATTAAATTTACATACCTGAAAAAAGATATGGAAAGCGGCTATCCTGCAAATGTTGAAACCTCTGTCGTATATAAGTTTGACAACGATAATAACTTACATATTTTATACAACGCAAAAACAGATAAAGATACAATTATTAATTTAACCAATCACACTTATTTTAATCTTGACGGCGCAGAAAACACATCAGAAAATTCTGTTTTAGACCATACTGTAACTTTACCGAATTCATCAAAAATAACAAGAAACAGTAAAATTGCCGTACCTACAGGAGAATTTACAGAAGTAGAAAATACTCCGTTTGATTTCAGAACTCCTAAAAAAATAGGCGATGTAATTAATTCTGACCATGAACAAATTAAAATCGGCTCAGGATTTGACCAAAATTATTGCATAGATAATTACGACGGAAAAACTCTAATAGAAGCCGCAAGCGTAAAATCCGAAAAAACAGGAATAACTTTGAAAGTTTCGACAAATCTCCCCGGTTTTCAGTTTTATACAGCAAATCACTTAGGAAAATCAGCCCAGCCGGCAGGTAAAAGCGGTTCGCGATACGAAAAGCGTTCATCACTATGTGTGGAACCGCAATTTTATCCTAATGCAATTAACACCGAAAATTTCAAAGAAAAAGGCATTTTGAAAGCAGGAGAAGAATATAACAGGGAAATTGTTTATTCATTCTCAACAGACAAATAATTTATACTCCATGTAGATGATATTAATTAAGTTTTGTAAAGACTATTATTATATATGTCGTCAAACAAAACACAGAAATACATCTTATTTGGAGCTCATTGATGTCAGAACAAACTTTAATACAGCCGATAGTAGCAGCAAATACGGATAGAGCCGCTGAAGCTCTTGAAAAAGCCAGAGAAGCTCATGAAAAATACCTTGTGAGACAGCAGAATTCCGACTTGCAGGAAGCTATCGAATATTATATAGACGCGGTAAAATATGACCCTGCTTTACCGGAGGCTTATTACAGACTTGCTGCTTTAATGTGGGAACAAGGACAAATCAGTCTTGAAACAGCTATTGAACAGTGCAAAACAGCAGTTTCTCTTGCGCCTCAAAACGTAAATGCGCGTCTTTATACAGGCTTTTTCATGAAACTTGCAAACGATTTTAAATCGGCTGAAAATGAGTTCAAATCAGCTATAAAAATGGGAAAATTAAAATCTGCACGCCCGCGTTTAATACTTTCTCAATCCATTTTGCAGAAAATCAATTCTCAAAACGGAAACCCCGCAGATTATTTGAGTTTTCTATACTATTTCGTATCAGGAAGTCTTATGCTTGCTTGGGACAAACCGTCTATGAAAATGTTTTATAAAAACATGTCAGATGATTTGTCGGTATTTACATACAATACTGTCGGAAAATTTTTGGAAAAATTCAAAATGTACCCGTCTGCCGAAAATCTTTACAGACAAGCTGTCATGGCAACTAACCACGGCGAAATTTTCTATAATAGAATGGGTGATATTGCCTTAAAAAATAAAGAAATTGATTTAACAGTTGATTGTTACAGAAAAGTTTTGGAAGCTAATCCGTTAAATCGTGAAGTTCTTGTAAAACTTGCAACCGTTTTACAGACATATTTCCCCGAGCAGACAGACGAAGCTATTGACTGCTACGAAAAACTTCTTGAATTTAATATCGATACCCCTCAGATTTATTACGAATTGGGTCATTTATATTTAACTAAAGAAGATAAAATTAATTCTATAAGTGCGTTTAAGCTTGCACTTGATAATGACACGGAAAATCCGTTTTATAATAACTCATTAGCTTATGCATATTCAAAAGCTGAATTATATGATGACGCAATCGAGCATTATCAAAAAGCAATTGCACTTAACCCCGATAAAGAATGGACTTCTATTGTTTGTCAGGCATTGGGTTCTATTTATGCTGAAGTCAAAGGCAATGTTGAAGCGGCTGTTTCGACTTATCAAGCAGGTATAATTCTTGACCCGAACAACTATGAATTATATTTGTCACTTGGAGATATTCACATGGCAGCTTATGATTTGGACAGTGCAATAAGAGCTTATTGCGATGCAATTATGCTAAACCCCGAAGACTACAGAGGATATTCAAAAGCCGGTGTTGCATTATGGGAAAAAGATTATCTTGAAGAAGCACTTGTATCTTTCCACAAATCTATTGATTTAAATCCCGATAATGAATATGCACAAAATAATTTGGGAATTCTTTACCTTGACGGCTTAGGCGATGCCGAAGAAGCTCTTGAATACTTTGAAAACGCTGTTGAACTAAATCCTAATTACACTCTTGCTTATTTTAATGCTGCAAGAGCCAGCGAAGCTATGGGATTTATTAATGACGCGGCAAACTATTACCAAATGTCAATGGATTTAAACAAAATCACAAACGACTTGGATGAAGAAGATATCAGAACAAGACTTCACAAATTATTTGATATCGAATAATAATTAAATCATCGAAATGTCACGTTGGATTTGGTTTTTAAGTTCATCCAAAGATAAGAATTTTTTCTCATGACGAAGCATTTTATTAAATTCAATTTCAATTTCTTCGCCATAAATATCTTTGTCAAAACCAAGAATATGAACTTCCAAAACAGCATGTGAGCCGTTTATTGTCGGTCGAACTCCAAAATTTGCAATACCAGCACCATAATTTGTGTTAACGGAATATACCCCGTAAGGAAGTTCGATAAGCTCCGAAGGATAAACTATATTTGCTGTTTTAAAACCGATAGTTCTGCCTATTTGATTACCTTTTACAACAATTCCGCTGATTGAAAACTTATAACCGAGCATATCATTTGCTTTTTCAATTTTTCCCTCTGCTAAGAGTTTACGAATTGTAGTACTGCTGATTATTTCATTATCGAGTTTTTGCGGAGGGAGTTCAAAATATTCATAATCGAATTTTTTTGAATTTTCATGCAAAAATTTAACATTTCCTGATTTTTTACACCCAAAATTATGGTTCCAGCCTGTAGAAATTGAAACAGGTATAAAATAGTTAATAAGAATATCCTTTAAATAATCCTGTGCGGTAAGCCCTGAAATACTTTCAAAATCAAGTTCATACAAATAATCTACACCAAGTTCCGCAATTCTTTTTTCGCGTTCTTTACATGTAAGAATATATTTAGGACAAACACCCCAGAAGTAACAGCACGGATGGTCAGAGAAAGTTATAACAGCCGATTTTTTACCATGTTCTTTTGCAAATTTGACCGCACTTTGTATAACGGCTTTATGTCCGAGATGAACTCCGTCAAAAAAGCCCAATGCCAGTGATAAGTCAGGATTTTTATTTAATTCTGTATATATTTGCATAAATTTATTATAAACCAAAAGTAATATTACGTTACATAATGGCAAAAAATAATTTATTGAAAACTTTAAACAAAAAAAGGAGAAACTCATGCAAATTCAACCAGCTGCCACACACCCAACATTCTGCGGAAGTAACCCCAAACGTGGAGCAAGACATATTGGTCAAGTTTTAAACAAATTATATGAAGCCGCATATAGAGATATGCCCCAACCATCTGATATTATTCAGATAAGTACAAAGTTAAATAACGGTATAGAGGTTACAGGAGTTGCTACTTTTGATAAAGGCAAATTTATTAATTTGAGTTTTCCATACGAACACGCTCAATACAGAAGCGAATTTTGTGCAAATATAATAAGAAAATATAATGAAATTGTGACAAAAGGAAAAGCAAACAGATAAAAAAAAGAGCCCGAAGGCTCTTTTTTAATGCTTAGTTACCGTACTTTTTAAATGAAGTTCTCTTAACTGTTGTAAAGAAGCTTCACCGGGAGCGTCACTCATAAGGTCTTTTGCACCTGAGTTTTTCGGGAACGCAATAACATCACGAATTGACTCAGTTCTGCAAAGAAGTGCAACTAGTCTGTCAAGACCGATTGCAAGACCTGCATGAGGAGGAGTTCCGTATTGCAATGCGTTTACCATAAATCCGAATTTTTCTTTTGCTTCATCTTCTGTTAATCCCAAAGCTTTAAAGATAGCTGATTGAACTTCTGATGAGTGAATTCTTACAGAGCCGCCGCCCAATTCTGTACCGTTGTATACGATATCATAAGCAATAGATTTAACATTGCCCAAATCGCCTGATTTAAGTTTGTCTAAATCTTCAATACAAGGTGATGTGAACGGGTGGTGCATTGCCATAAATCTGCCTTCTTCATCAGACCATTCAAACATCGGGAAGTCTACAACCCATAATAAATTATGTTTGCTTTCATCAATCAAATCAAGACGTTTACCAAAATAAAGTCTCAATCTTCCCATAATGTCATAAACAAGTTTCGGTTTGTCAGCAACGAAGAAGATAATATCGCCGGCTTCTGCTTGAGCACGTTCTTGAATTTGTTTTGCCTGTTCTTCAGTTACGAATTTCAATACAGGAGATTTTGCCGAACCGTCTTCGTTGTAAATAATATTAGCAAGAGCTTTTGCACCAAATGAAACTGCAAGTTTTGTAATATCGTCGATATCTTTTCTTGAGAATTTAGCACCGCCGGGGATTTTGATACCGCGAACAATACCGCCGTTTTCAAGAGTGTTTTTAACGATTTGGAATTCTGATTGAAGAATGATATCACCGATATCAAACAATTCCAAACCAAAACGAGTATCAGGTTTATCAGAACCAAATCTGTCCATAGCTTCCTGCCATGGCATTTGAATAAACGGAGTTTGAACTTCAACACCTGCCGCTTTGAAGGTATCAACAATCAAACCTTCAACTGTATCGATAACATCCTGCTGTTCAACAAAAGACATTTCTAAGTCAATTTGAGTAAATTCAGGCTGTCTGTCAGCACGTAAATCTTCATCACGGAAACATTTTGCGATTTGATAATATCTTTCGATACCGCCAACCATTAAAAGTTGTTTAAAGATTTGCGGAGACTGAGGGAGTGCGTAAAATTTACCTTCCTGAACACGTGACGGAACAAGGTAATCTCTTGCACCTTCGGGAGTTGTTTTAATCAAAATAGGCGTTTCAACTTCCAAAAAATCCTGATTGTTAAGGTAATTTCTTGCCGCCTGACATATTTTGTGACGCAAAGTCAAGTTATGTAACATACTTTCACGTCTTATATCTAAGTATCTGTATTTCAAACGAATATCTTCAGATACATTTTCATCGTCCAAAACAAACGGTAATGTCTTAGCTTCCGAAAGAATTTCTACAGAGTCAGGGTAAATTTCAACCTGACCTGTCGGATATTTTTCGTTGTAAGTTTCTTCGGGTCTTTTAGAAATTTTACCTTTAACGGTAATAACATATTCTGTCTTAACTTTTTCAAAAACTTTGTGAACTTGAGGATTGATTTGAGGGTTTGCAACAAGCTGTATAAATCCTGTTCTATCTCTTAATTCAACAAATAAAATTCCGCCAAGGTCGCGGATAGTAGCCGCCCAGCCTGACAGAGTAACTTCTTCATTCAAATTGCTAAGATTTAATTCTCCGCAATTGTGGTCTTTAAGTTTAGTTTTAATCATTCTATCTTCCTTTTCTAGTAAACGTCTAAGAATATTTTACCAAAAACATAGAAAATGAAATAAGTTTTATAAAAAATTTGTAAAGATTTTAATGAGATATAAAATAGGTTAGAGTTTCCCCTAACCTATTAAAGTCATCAATTCACTAAACATAATCCCATCGGAAAAGCGTCATCTCGTATAAAACCATAACAGTGACTCGCACAGTATCCATATTTACCTTCTGTTCCGGTAGAGTAGAAAGCTCTATAATACGCAGCCTCCGCCTGTACCTCCTTATTACTCCAAATAACAAATTCAGGCTCAGGCAAACCAAGTTCAGAGGCTTTGCCGTTGTAAATTGCGGATATTGAGCCTGATGCGCTTATTGGTTTGTCGTACAACAGATTAGCAATTTCTGTTAAATCAGCTTCTGTTGGCATGTTTTGAAGCCCGCCGCATTGTTTAACAGCACCTGCCCAGTAGTCAACATAAGTTGAACAATAATTTATACCAAATTTACCTTTAGCTTCTTCACATTCAGCTATGGTCATTGGAGTTGGTCTAAACGGTGCGCCAAAACATTTGCCGTTTACTTCAATCGCACATGATGAACCTAAACCATTAGCGTTAAACGCAATAACATCTTTTCTAAACGTATTTGGTCTTCCATTACCGTTGATTTCAAATACCGCC